>NZ_RZTC01000030.1:0-44927 GCF_004023165.1 Mesorhizobium sp. M7A.F.Ca.MR.176.00.0.0
CTTCGAACAGCGTCAGGTCGCGGCCGCCGGTGATCGAGATCAGCAAGCCCTTGGCACCCTTCATCGAGGTCTCGTCGAGCAGCGGGTTGGCGATCGCCGCTTCGGCGGCGGCCATCGCGCGGCCCTCGCCGGAAGCCTCGCCGGTGCCCATCATCGCCTTGCCCATCTCGCGCATGACGGAACGGACGTCGGCGAAGTCGAGATTGATCAGGCCTTCCTTGACCATCAGGTCGGTGATGCAGGCGACACCGGAATAGAGCACCTGGTCGGCCATGGCGAAGGCATCGGCGAAGGTGGTCTTGTCATTGGCCAGCCGGAACAGGTTCTGGTTGGGGATGACGATCAGCGTATCGACGCATTTCTGCAATTCCTCGATGCCGAAGTCGGCCGTCTTCATGCGGCGCTGGCCTTCGAAGTGGAACGGCTTGGTGACGACGCCGACCGTGAGGATGCCCTTTTCGCGCGCTGCGCGGGCAACGACCGGAGCAGCACCGGTACCGGTGCCGCCGCCCATGCCGGCGGTGACGAAGCACATATGGGTGTTGGTCAGGTGATCGAGGATTTCATCGATGCACTCTTCCGCCGCCGCACGGCCGACCTCCGGCTGCGAGCCGGCGCCAAGGCCTTCGGTGACGTGCGCGCCGAGCTGGATCAGGCGGCCGGCCTTCGACATGGTCAGCGCCTGCGCGTCGGTGTTGGCCACCACGAACTCGACACCGCGCAGACCGGCGGTGATCATGTTGTTGACGGCATTGCCGCCGCCGCCGCCGACACCGAACACGGTGATGCGCGGCTTAAGCTCGGTGATGTCCGGCTTTTGCAGATTGATGGTCATTGTCTCCGTCCTTTGCCTTTCACGCCGCTTCGCCGCCGCGGCCGCCTATGGGGCTGTCCCCGTCAATTTTAGAAACTGTCTCTCAACCACTGACTCATGCGATGCAGTTTTCCGCCCGTTCCGGTCATTTTGAGACCGGAAATTCCTTTCGCCGGATGGCTCTCGAAGCTCGCCATCTGCGGATAGATCAGAAGCCCCACCGCAGCCGAGAAGGCCGGCCCCTTCGCCGCTTCCGGCAGACCGGCCACGCCGAGCGGGCGGCCGATGCGCACATTGCGTCCCAGGATGCGGCGCGCCGCCTCCGGCAGGCCGGCAAGCTGGCTGGCGCCACCGGTAAGAACCACACGCTTGCCCACTGCATTGCCATAGCCGGACTTGTTCAGCCGGTCGCGCAGCAGTTCGAGCGTCTCGTCGATGCGGGCGCGCACGATGCGCGTCATCACCGAGCGCGGGATCTGCAAGGGCACGTCACCGTCGTCGCCGATCGGCTGGATCGAGACCAGGTCGCGGTCGTCGGCGCTGCCCGGCAGTGCCGAGCCATGCATCACCTTCAGCCGTTCGGCGGCATCGAGCGAGGTCGACAGCCCCTTGGCCATGTCCATCGTGACGTGGTTGCCGCCGATGGCGATGGCGTCGCCATGGACGAACTTGCCTTCCGAAAACACCGAGATCGTCGTCGTGCCGCCGCCCATGTCGATGCAGGCGGCGCCCATTTCCAGCTCGTCGTCGACCAAGGCCGCCAGGCCGCTGGCATAGGGCGTCGCCACCATGCGCTCGACCGACAGATGCGAACGGTTGATGGAAAGCTCCAGATTGCGCATCGGCGCGGCGTCGCCGGTCAGCACATGCATGTCGACGCCGAGTGCGTCGCCGACCATGCCCCGCGGATCGCGCACGCCGCGTTCGGCATCCAGCGAGAAACCGACGGGAAGCGAATGGATCACCTCGCGCTCGGCCTTCAGCGCCTGCTTGGCGCCAGCGCCGAGAACGCGCTTGATGTCGGCCTCGTCGGCCTCGTGACCGCCAAGATTGATGGTGGCGGAGAAGGCTTCGCTCTTCAGCCGGCCGGCGGTCATGTTGACGATGAGAGAATCGACCGTCAGCCCGGCCATGCGCTCGGCCGCGTCGACGGAAAGGCGGATGGCATGTTCCGCCCTATCGAGGTCAACCACGACACCCGACTTCACGCCTTGCGACTTCTGATGGCCGATGCCGATCACCTGGATCCGGTGCGAGCGGCCGCGCAGCAGCTTGCCGTCATCGCATGGCTTCAGCTTGGCCACCATGCAGCAGACCTTGCTCGAACCGACATCCAGCACCGTCAGGGTGCCGGACCGGCGCGACGCGGCATCGCCAGGACCGCCAAGCCAGCTCATATCTTCGTCTCCGGCTTGCGCTTCAGGCTCTTGGCTTTCTCGTTGAGGGCGGCTTCGCGCTGCGTCGCCGCTTCCGCCGTCAACTGCACGACCAGCCGGTCCGTCAGGCGCATGTCGACGGCGGCGATGTCGCGCGACAGCAAGCCGTTATCATGATCCATCTTGACGAGTTCGGCGAGCGCCTGTTCCTCGTCATCCTCGGGAAGCTTGATGGTGATGCCATTGTCCAGCTTCAGGTCCCAGCGCCGCTCGCCGACGCGGATATAACCTTTGATCCGGCTCGCGAGTTCGGGATATTTTTCGACCTTGGCCAGGAAATCGGGCGCGCTCGCCGGCGCGCCGGTGCCGATCAGCAGCGGCAGGAGCACCTGCTTGCCGCCCGAGAACGGCGCGATCATGGCGCCATTCCTCTCGATGACCGAAAGCGCGTCACCCTGCTGCCAGAGAGCGAAAGCCTCACGCTCCTCGACGCGCACTTCCAGAGTATGCGGGTAGACCTTGCGGACGGCCGCAACCTCGATCCACGGCAATGTCGCAATTCGTTCCCGCGCGGCCTCGGCATTAAAGCCGATCAGCGACGTCCAACCGTCGAGCTCAAGCCTGTCGAGTATGTCGATTTCCGAGGTCTGGCGATTGCCGACCACCTTAACCTGATCAACGGCAAATCCGGTACGGGCGGTGATGCTCTGCACGATACCCTCGACATGACCGCCGAGATAGGCGCCATAGGCACTGCTCGAGAAAATCAGCACGGCCGACATCATGGCCGCGGAAAAGCGCGGCGCCTGGAATTCCCCGACGCCCAGGCGCGCCAGAATGCGCACCGGGCGGCGCAGCATGCGCGGCAGCACGAAATGGCCCGACGACAATGGCAGGCCGAACAGCGCCGGCCCCGCCGCGCCCCTCTCCCAACCTTGTCTCCATTTCAACGCAGGCACGAAGCGTCCTCCACCATCCAACTCAACAAATCGCCAAACGAGTGCCCAGCCTGGGCGGCGATTTCAGGCACCAAGGACGTCGGCGTCATACCCGGCTGGGTGTTGACCTCGAGCCAGACAATCTCGCCGTTTTCGGAATGACGATCGTCATAACGGAAGTCCGAACGGGAAACGCCGCGACAGCCGATCGCTTGGTGAGCCTTGAGCGCCAGTGTTTGTATTTTTTGGTAAATATTCGGTGAAACTTTTGCGGGGCATTCGTGCTTTGATCCCCCGGCGACATATTTTGAATCATAGTCATAGAAGGAATGGCCGGTCGGGATGATCTCGCAGACCCCCAGCGCCACATCGCCCATCACCGCGCAGGTCAGCTCCCTGCCGTGGATGTAGCGCTCAACCATGACGGTATCGCCATATTTCCACTCGGACGAGCCGATCACCTGCGGCGGATGCGACTGGCCCTCATGCACGATGACGACACCGAAGCTCGAACCCTCATTGACCGGCTTGACCACATAGGGCGGCTTCATCGGATGCTTGCTCTGGATGGCGAAGCGGCTGGCGACCTTCGATTCGGCGACCACGATGCCGACCGACTTGGCAACCCGCTTGGCCTGCTCCTTGTTCATGGCCAGAGCCGAGGCGAGCACGCCGGAATGGGTGTAGGGAATGCCGAGATATTCAAGGATGCCCTGAATGGTGCCGTCCTCGCCAAAAGGGCCGTGCAGCGCATTGAAGGCGACATCGGGCTTGAGCTCGGCAAGCACGGAGCCGACATCGCGCCCGACATCGACACGGGTGACCTGGTAGCCTTCCTTCTCGAGTTCATCGGCACAAGCCTTTCCCGACGATAGAGACACGGGCCGCTCGGACGAAAAACCACCCAGCAGGACGGCCACATGCTTGTTTTTCATTCCCCGGCATCCCCTCTCTCACGGCGGACCAAAACCAGATTTTCCGCAACATTGAGTCAGAGTCTCCCGGCAGGTTGCCCCCCCCCAGACGGAAAACGCTGAAAACGCGTCGAACGACTCAAATCAGGAAACGCTTTCGAGCAGAGAATCAGAGAGTTGATTCACTGGCAAGTGCTTACGATTCCGAGAGATTCACTTTCTGAGAAAATGGATGCGAAAAGCGTGTCGTTGAGTCTTTGCGGCAACGGTCGCGGACCGTGTCGGCCGTGTTAAAGTTCATGCATCACATGAACTTCAACTCGCGCGAAGGTGTGTTGAGATTCAGGTCAGGCCGAGTCGAAAACGATGGCTTTCGAGAACCGGAGCGGAGCGTACTCAAAGTACGTGAGCACCGGAAGCGCAGGAAGCCGTCGTTTGCAGGCCGGCATCACCTGAATATCAACACACCTTAAAGGAGCTGCCCGAGAAACTCCTGAACCGCATGTCCCGGCCGGAAATTGCCGATGCGCTTGATTTCCCATTGCAGCCGGATACCGGAATTCTCCAGCACCCGCGTGCGCACCGTCTCGCCGAGATATTCTAGGTCGTAGCCGGTCGCGGTTCCCGTGTTGATCATGAAGTTGCAATGCATCGGCGACATCTGGGCGCCGCCGATCATCAGGCCGCGGCAGCCCGCTCTGTCGATCTCCTTCCAGGCCGACGTGCCTTCCGGATTCTTGAAGGTCGAGCCGCCGGTCTTCTCGCGGATCGGCTGCACGGTCTCGCGATGGTTCTGCACGGCCTCCATCGCCGCCTTGATCGCCGCTCTGTCCTCGGCAAAGCCCTCGAACACGGCCGAGGTGAAGATCAGCCCGGCAGGCGCCGCCGAATGGCGATAGGCGTAACCCATATCGGCATTGCTCAGCGTCTGCACATTGCCCTTGCGGTCGAGCGCTCGCACTTCGACGACCCGCTCGCGCGTCTCGACGCCGTTGGCGCCTGCGTTCATCCGCAGCGCACCGCCGATTGCACCCGGAATGCCGTGGTAGAAATGAAAGCCGCCAATGCCGGCCTCGAGCGCCACCGCTGCGACGCGCTTGTCGGGGGTCGCGGCTCCCGCCTTGATCCTGATCGGCGAAATCACCTCGGCCTCGCCGAAGCCCTTGGCTGAAAGGCGGATGACAAAGCCCTCGATGCCGCCATCGCGGACCAGAAGGTTCGAGCCGACGCCGACGACGGTCAGTGGTATCTCTTCGGGAACGGCTTTCAGGAACACCGCAAGATCTTCCTCGTCGGCCGGCTGGAACAGCACCTCAGCCAGACCCCCTGCACGGAACCAGGTGATCTTGTCCATCTCGGCGTTCGGCGTCAGGCGACCGCGCAGGCCGGCAAGCCGGTCGCCCAGTCTGTCGATCAGGGCCTGGCCGTGCATCATGAGACGGTCCCGCCAAGCTCCTTGGGCAATGCATAGGCCCATTGGGTGATGTTGCCGGCGCCCAGGAAGACGACGAAGTCACCCGGCTTTGCCAGATCACGGATGACGGGCGCGATCGCCGCCGGACCCTCGATGTAGCGTGCGTCGCGATGGCCGCCGGCGCGGATGCGCGACACCAGCGCGTCCGAGCTGACGCCGTCGATCGGCTCTTCGCCGGCCGCGTAGACCGGCGCCACCATCACTGTGTCGGCGTCGTTGAAGCAGGTGGAAAACTCGTTGAACAGATCATGCAGCCGGGTGAAGCGATGCGGCTGGGCAATGGCGATGACGCGACCTTGGGTGGCGCTGCGCGCCGCCTTCAGCACCGCCGAGATCTCGACCGGATGGTGGCCGTAATCGTCGAATATTTCGACGCCGTCCCACGAACCGGTATGGGTGAAGCGGCGCTTGACGCCGGCGAAGGACGACAGGCCCTTCTTGATCGCCTCGGCCGACAGGCCGAGCTCATGCGCGACCGCGATCGCTGCCGTCGCGTTGGAGACGTTGTGGCGGCCGGGCATCGGCAGGCGCAGGCCTGCTATGACAGTCTGACCGCCTGTCTTGCGGTCGCGGATCACCACGTCGAATTCCGAAATGGCACCTGCCATGCGGTGATTGGTAAAGCGCACGTCGGCCTGCGCATTCTCGCCATAGGTGATGACCCGGCGGTCCTCGATGCGGCTGACCAGTGCCTGCACCTCGGGGTGGTCGGTGCACATCACGCCAAAACCGTAGAACGGCACGTTCTCGACGAACTGGCGGAACGCCTCGCGCACCTTGTCGAAGCTGCCATAGTGATCGAGATGCTCGGGATCGATGTTGGTGACGACCGCGATCTCCGCCGGTAGTTTCAGGAAAGTGCCGTCGCTCTCGTCGGCCTCGACCACCATCCATTCGCCGTCGCCCATGCGCGCATTGGTGCCATAGGCATTGATGATGCCGCCATTGATGACGGTCGGATCGAGCCCGCCGGCATCGAGCAAGGTCGCCACCATCGAGGTCGTCGTCGTCTTGCCATGCGTGCCGCCGATCGCCACCGCCTGGCGAAAGCGCATCAGTTCGGCCAGCATTTCGGCCCGGCGCACGATCGGCAGCAGCTTTTCGCGCGCGGCCTTCAGCTCCGGATTGGATTTCTTGATCGCCGTCGAGACGACCACCACCTCGGCATCACCGAGATTTTCGGCCCTATGGCCGACGAAGCATTCGATGCCCTTGTCGCGCAGCCGCTGCACATTGGCGCTTTCGGCCTGGTCGGACCCTTGCACCTTGTAGCCGAGATTGTGCAGCACTTCGGCAATGCCGCTCATGCCGATGCCGCCAATGCCGATGAAATGCACAAGGCCGATGGTCTGCGGCATCTTCATGCTTGCGTCCCCTTCCTGAAATCCGAAACGGTTTTTTTGGACGCAATAGCCTCTGTAAGATCAGCGAGCAACCGTGCCGCGTCCGGCCTCCCGGCCGATTTCGCACCCGCCGCCATCGCCGTCAGCCGATCGGGGTCTTCCATCAGCTCGCCGATGAGCGCTGCGATGCGTTCGGACGAGAGCGAGGATTGCGGATGCACTTCGCCGCCGCCGGCAGCGGCAAGGGCCGCCGCGTTCGCCGCCTGATCGTGGTCGAGCGCATAGGGGTAAGGCACCAGCAGCGCCGGCCGGCCGATGACGGCGATCTCCGAGACGGTCGAGGCGCCGGAGCGCGAGATCACCAGGTGCGCAGCCGCCATGCGCTGCGCCATGTCGGTGAAGAAGGGCGAGACCTCGACGGCGACGCCAAGCGCGGCATAGGCTGCCTTGACCCGCGCCACGTCATCCGCGCGCGCTTGTTGGGTGATCACCAGCCGCTTGCGCTGTGCGTCGGAAAGCAGCGCGATGGCTCCCGGCACGGCATCGGAAAAGAACTGGGCGCCCTGGCTGCCGCCGAACACCAGCAGGCGGAACGGCTGTTCCCCGGTCGATGCCGCATAATTCATCCTGGCCGCTTCCAGCACGGCCGGCCTGACCGGATTGCCTGTCGTCACCGTCTTCACACCGGCAGCACTGGTGTCCTGCGGCAGGAAGCCGCCGGCGATGGCATCGACACGGCCGGCCAGCGCCCGGTTGGCGCGCCCCATCACCGCGTTCTGCTCATGGATCAGCGTCGGCACCTTGCGCCGTGTCGCCGCGTAGAGCGGCGGCAAGGTTGGATAGCCGCCGAAGCCGACGACGGCATCCGGCTTGATCCTGCCGATGACGGCGGAAGCCTGGCGCACGCCGCGCCAGATTTTCCAGAAGGCACCAAGCAGGGCAAAAGGGTTTTTCGAGCCCATCGTCGCCGACTGGATCGGGTGGACGGCGGCGGCCGGAAAATGGCCGGCGAAACGCTCCGCACGGTCGTCGGTTGCCAGATGCACCGACCAGCCGCGCTCGTTCAACTCATGCGCCAGCGCCTCGGCCGGGAAAAGATGCCCACCGGTGCCGCCTGCCGCGAGAAGGATGACGCCTCTGGCCATATCACTCCGCCGGCATGGCGCGTTGCGACAGGCCAAAGCCCACCTGCTTGCGCTTTTCCGGCCGCTTGCGTGTCAGCGCCAGCACCATGCCCATCGAGATGGCGATGGCGATCTGCGAGGAGCCGCCATAGGAGATGAACGGCAGCGTCATGCCCTTGGCCGGCACGAGCTGGAGGTTGACGCACATGTTGATGACCGCCTGCAGGCCGAACACGGTGACGAGACCGCCGACCGCATAGCGGGTGAAATCGTCATGCTCCTTCAGCGCCGTGTTGAGGCCGCGCAGAACGATGAAGGCGAAGATCGACATGATGAAGAAGCACATGATCAGCCCGAACTCTTCGCCGGCAACCGAGAAGACGAAGTCGGCATGGCTGTCGGGGATGACGCGCTTGACGGTGCCCTCGCCCGGTCCGACTCCGAACCAGCCGCCATTGATCAGCGCTTCGCGCCCCATGTCGACCTGGAACGTGTCGCCCTCGCCGGTGAGGAACTTGTCGATACGCAGGGCAACGTGCGGGAACACCGTATAGGCGGCAAAGACGCCGCCGACGCCGGCCGCACCCAGCGCGACGATCCACAGCCAGGGCAGCCCGGCCATGAAGAACATGATGCCCCAGGTGCCGGTCGTCAGCATGGTCTGGCCGAGGTCCGGTTGTGCCACCAGCAGCGACACGACCAGCACCAGCAGCAGCATGGCGAACAGATTGCCCGGAATGTCGGGCTGGCGCTTGTGCTCGGCGAAAAGCCACGCGCACATGATGACGAAGGCCGGCTTCAGGAATTCCGACGGCTGGATCGACAGGCCGGCAAGCGACACCCAGCGGCGCGCACCCTTCACCTCGACGCCGATGTAGAGCACCGCCACCATCAGCACCAGCATCAGGCACAGGATGACCAGCGCCATGCGCCGGATCTGCCTGGAATCGAGGAAGGAAACTGCCAGCATCACACCGAGCGCCGGCACGGTGAAGATGATCTGCCTGGTGGCAAAGTGGAAACTGTCGAGGCCGATGCGTTCGGCCACCGCCGGACTGGCGGCGAAGGACAAGACGATGCCGAGCCCCATCAGCGACAGGAACGCCGCGAGGAACCAGCGATCGATCGTCCACCACCAGGTTGCCACCGGGCTTTTGTCGAGACGGCTTTGCATTATCGTGCCCCTCCGATGGGTTTCACACCCTCGATAGCATCCGCAGCTTGCCTGAAGGCTTCGCCGCGGACTTCGAAATTCTTGAACTGGTCGAAACTGGCGCAGGCCGGCGACAGCAGCACCACCGCCTCGCCGCTGTCGTCCTTAGCGGCATCATGCGCGGCGTGCTCGACCGCGGCGGCCAGCGTGCCTGAGATCTCGTAGGGAACTGCCTCGCCCAGCGTCGCCGAAAAGGCCGGCGCCGCCTCGCCAATCAGATAGGCCTTGGCGATGCGCGGAAAGAAGCCGCGCAACGGCTCGATGCCGCCTTCCTTGGGCAGGCCGCCGGCGATCCAGTAGATGCGCGTAAAGCTGGATAGCGCGGGTGCTGCGGCATCGGCATTGGTCGCCTTGGAATCGTTGATGAACAGCACATGGTCCTTGCGGCCGACCTGCTCCATGCGGTGAGCGAGGCCGGGAAAGCTTTCCAGCCCCGACTGGATTTCGCCAAGCTCCAGTCCGACCTTGAGGCAAGCGGCGACCGCCGCCAGAGCGTTCTGGGCATTGTGCTGGCCGCGCAGCGAACCGATGCCTTCGAGGAAGGCGACACGGCTGTAACGGCCGTGCACGGCTTCCATCAGATTGCCGCCATCGGCGAAATAGCCATCGGTCAGCGGCAGGCGCTTGGAAATGCGGATGACAGGCCGGCCCGCCCGCTCCAGCCGCTCGGCGATCTGCGCACACCAGGAATCGTCGATGCCGACGATCGCCGTCTCGCTGCCGGCTACCAGCCGCTCCTTGATCGCGGCGTAGTGCTGCATGGTGCCGTGGCGGTCGAGATGATCGGGCGTCAGGTTAAGCAGGATGCCCGCCGTCGGATTGATCGAAGGCGCGAGGTCGATCTGGTAAGACGAGCATTCGACCACATAGTGCCGATCGGGCTCGGGCGGATCGAGCGTCATCACCGCGCGGCCGATATTGCCGCCCATCTGGGTATCGCGTCCCGCGGCCTTCAGGATATGCGCGGTCAGCGCGGTGGTCGTCGACTTGCCGTTGGTGCCGGTGATGGCGATGAAAGGCGAATTTGGCGCGCTCAGCGTCCGCTCGCGGCAGAAAAGCTCGATGTCGCCGATGATCTCGACGCCTGAACCGCGCGCCAGCTCCACCGTCCAATGCGGCTTGGGATGCGTCAGCGGGACGCCCGGCGACAGCACGAAAGCCGAGAATTTCGCCCAGTCGGCGCCGCGCAAATCAGCGGTCGCAATACCGGCAATAGCGGCCTTGGCAACGCTTTCGGGATTGTCGTCCCAGGCCAGCACGTCCGCGCCGCCCTCGATCAGCGCGCGCGCCGTCGCAATCCCAGAGCCACCGAGCCCGAAGAGGGAAACGCGCTTGCCTGAAAAGGATGCGGCGGGGATCAAAGGGCTTCCTATCTCAGCTTGAGGGTCGACAGGCCGACCAGCGCCAGGATGACGGCGATGATCCAGAAGCGGATCACCACCTGGCTTTCGGTCCAGCCGAGCTTTTCGAAATGATGGTGGATCGGCGCCATCAGGAACACCCGCTTGCCGGTCATCTTGAAGTAGCCGACCTGGATGATGACCGACAGGATTTCCACGACGAACAATCCGCCGACGATGACCAGCACGATCTCGTGCTTGGTGGCGACCGCGACGGTGCCGATCAGGCCGCCCATGGCCAACGATCCGGTGTCACCCATGAAGATCGCCGCCGGCGGCGCGTTGAACCAGAGGAAGCCGAGGCCGGCGCCGATGACCGCGCCGAGCACGACCGCCAGTTCACCGGTGCCGGGCACGAAATGTATCTGCAGATATTCGGCGAACACGGCGTTGCCTGAGAGATAGGCGATGACGCCGAAGGAGGCCGCCGCGATCATGATCGGCACGATCGCCAGCCCGTCCAGACCGTCGGTGAGGTTCACAGCATTGCCTGCTCCGACGATGACGAAGCAGGAGAACGGGATGAAGAACCAGCCGAGATTGACGATGAATTCCTTGGCGAAGGGAAATGTCAGCGAAGAAGAGAACGGCGCCTGGCCATTGTGCATGATCACCCAGGCGGCGATGCCGGCAATGACGAATTCCAGCGCCAGCCTTGCCTTGCCGGAAAAGCCGAGATGCGACTGCTTGGTCACCTTCAGATAGTCGTCGTAAAAGCCGATCGAGCCGAAGCCCAGCGTCACCAGCAGCACCACCCAGACATAGATGCTCGACAGGTTGGCCCACAAAAGCGACGAGCCGATAATGCCCGACAGGATCATCAGCCCGCCCATGGTCGGCGTGCCGGCCTTCTTGAAATGCGTCTGCGGTCCGTCGGCGCGGATCGGCTGGCCCTTGCCTTGCCGCAGCCGCAGCGAATTGATGATGGTCGGCCCGAAGATGAAGACGATCAGCGCCGACGTGATCAGCGCCCCGCCGGTGCGGAAGGTGATGTAGCGGAAGACATTGAAGACCGAGACCTTGTCCGCAAAATCGACGAGCAGTGTAAACATGCGCTTTTCGTCCCCCGACCTAGGTCTGTTTGGCTGTCGATTCAGCCGGGAATTTGCCCAGCAGCGCATCGACCAGTTTTGCAAAGCCGATGCCCTTCGACGATTTGATCATCACCACATCGCCCGGCTTCAGCGCGGCAAGCAGCACCGGCTTCAGCTCCTCGACACCGGCGCGGTATTCCGTCTTGATCTCAGCCGGCAGCGCTTCGGCCAGCGCCCGCATTTCCGGGCCGCCGAGAAAGACGGTCCGCGTGCCCGTGCCGACGATGAGATCGGCAAGGGCTGCATGCAGCTTGGCCGAGTGGTCGCCAAGTTCGAGCATGTCGCCGAGCACGGCGATGCGGCGGCCCTCGCCCGTCACAGGCGTCGCGTTGAGCAATGCCATGGCAGCAGCCATCGATGCCGGATTGGCGTTGTAGCTTTCGTCGATCAGCGTGATCAGTCCACCTGGGTAGCTCGAAGTCGAGCCACCTGGGTGGCTCGAAGTCGAGCCACCGGGATGGCGCAGCACATGGCGCTTGCCGCGCCCGCGTTCGGCCGAAAGATCGGCCAGTGCTGAAGCCACCTTGTCGAGATCGGCGCCGACCAGATGCGCCGCACCCAGCACCGCCAGCACGTTCTGCACCATATGGCGGCCGGGCGCGCCGATCCGCGCCGCCACTTCGTGGCCGCCGATCCTGGCGATGATGTCGGAATGATCCGCATGCAGTTCGCATTTGGTGAGCTTGAAGGTAGAGCGCGCATTCTCGCCGAAGCCGTAGACGTGCTCGACACCGGCGGCATGGGCCATCTTGTCGAGCAGCTTGAAGCGCGCATCGTCGCGGTTGAGGATGGCGGCCCCCTCGGGCTCCAGCCCTTCGAAAATCTCGGCCTTGGCCTTGGCAATCTCGTCGAGATTGCGGAAAAAGCCGAGATGCGCCGCCGCGATCATGGTGACGATGGCGACATGCGGCCTCACCATTTTTACCAGCGGCCGGATTTCGTCGGGATGGTTCATGCCGATCTCGAATACGGCATAGTCGCAATCATCAGGCATGCGCGCCAAGGTCAGCGGCACGCCCCAGTGATTGTTGAAGGACTGCGCCGAGGCATGCACCTTCCCGACGGCTTGAAGCACATGGCGCAGCGCTTCCTTGGTGGTGGTCTTGCCGGCCGAACCGGTCACAGCGATGATTTTCGCGCTCGAGCGGGCGCGCGACGCAACTCCAAGCTTTTCCAGTGCGACCAGCACGTCCTCGACGACGATGATCGGCGCTGTCAGCCGCCCGAGCGACGGCAGCTTGCCTTCGGCAACCACCAGCACGCCGGCGCCGGCCTTGATGGCCGCGGTGGCGAAATCATGGCCGTCCATCGCCTCGCCCTTGATGGCGAAGAAGGCGTCGCCCGGCTGCAGGCTGCGGCTGTCGATCGAAATGCCGGAAATGCCTTCCGGCATCGGCCCCAACGGCCGCCCGTCCATGGCGGCAACCAGCGCCTCGCAGGACCACAGCAAGCTCATGCGGCACGCTCCGTAAGTGCCGCGCGAACTTCCTCGTGATCGGAGAAATGCAAGGTTTCGGAGCCGATCGTCTGGCCTTCCTCGTGGCCCTTGCCGGCCACGATCAGCGTGTCGCCGGCATGCAGCATGGCGACCGCCTCGTGGATCGCCATGCGCCGGTCGCCGATCTCGATGGCGCCGGGGGCGGCGGCCAAAATAGCGGCGCGGATCGTTTCCGGCACTTCGGAGCGCGGATTATCGTCGGTGACGATGACGACATCTGCAAGTCGCGTCGCAATCTCGCCCATGATCGGTCGCTTGCCGCGGTCGCGGTCGCCGCCGCAGCCGAACACCACGATAACGCGGCCGGTGGTGAATGGGCGCACCGAGGACAGCACGTTTTCGAGCGCGTCGGGCTTGTGGGCGTAATCGACATAGACCGGAGCGCCATTGCCGGTGGTGCCGACGAGGTCGAGCCGGCCCGGCGCGCCCTTCAATTTCTCCAACGCTAGCAAGGCCTTGGCGACAGGTGTTCCCGTGGAAATGGCAAGACCCGCCGAAACCAGCGCGTTCGAAATCTGGAAATCACCGGCCAGCGGCAGGTCGATCTCGTAGAGCACGCCATCGGCCTCGACCTCGGCCCGCTGGCGGTGGCGCTCGTGCTCGACCCGCTTCAGCCTGAGGAAATCGCCATGGCGGCCAACCGTCAGCACTTCGAGCCCGGCGGCCCGCGCCGCCTGAAAAGTCGGTGCCGACCATGGATCGTCGGCGAAGATGACGGCCGGTGCGCCTTTCGGCAGCAGCGCGTCGAACAGACGCAGTTTGGCGCGGTGATAGTCCTCGATGGTCGGATGATAGTCCATATGGTCCCGGCCGAGATTGGTGAAGCCGCCGGCCGCCAGCTTCACACCGTCCAGACGGCGCTGGTCGAGCCCATGGCTGGAGGCCTCCATCGAAGCGTGGGTAACGCCGGCATCCGCCAATTCCCGCAGCAATTGATGCAGGGCGACCGGATCGGGCGTCGTCAGCGAGCCATAATCGTTGCGCCCAGGCGCCACCACGCCGGTGGTGCCGATCGAAGCGGCGGCATAACCGGACTGCTCCCAGATCTGCCTGGTGAAAGCCGCGACCGAGGTCTTGCCGCTGGTGCCGGTCACCGCGACCATGATCTCAGGCTGCTTGCCGAAATAGCGGGCCGCACTCAGCGCCAGCGCCAGGCGCGGATCGTCGACCGCCAATACCGGGACCGACAGCCCGGCAATGGTGCTGCCCTTGCCCGCCACGATCGCGGCCGCACCGCGCGCGGCGGCGTCGGCGGCATAAACGGCACCGTCGGCCTTGGTTCCCGCGAGCGCAAAGAAGACAACACCCGCTTTTACCTGGCGGGAATCCGAAGAAATCCCTGTAACCTCCAGATCGACGGAAGCTATTCCCTCGACGGGCAGGATACCGGCTAGATCTCTGAGCTTCATCGAGTCCCGTTCACCGCAACAAAATAGCGCGCTGTTGCCGGCGCGCCCTAAGAATCACTGATAGGAAACCAGCGTTGCACCATTTTCATGGCTGAAATCTGGCTTCACGCCAAGCATGGCAGCTGAACGCCTGATGATATTGCCGGCCATGACCCCCGCATTTGCGGCCGCGACATCCGTCATGCCGGGCTTTTCAGGGTGCGGGGCATCGGCAATGGTAAACACCAGATACTGCGGATCGTCCATCGGGAAGGCGGCGACGAAAGTGTTGAAATTCAAGTCCTTGGAGTAGCGGCCATTGACGACCTTCTCGGCCGTTCCGGTCTTGCCACCAACGCGGTAGCCGGGGACTCTGGCGTTTCGGGCAGAGCCCTTCTCGGCATTGAGCGAATAGAGGTAGCGCATGCCTTCGACGGTCTTTTCGCTCACCACTTTCTTGGCGGTGGCCATCGCTTCCGCCTGCGTGCGCACCAAAAAGGTAGGGTTCATCAGGAAGCCGCCATTCATCAACGCCGCGCAGCCCACAGCCGCTTGCAGCGGCGTCGTCGACACGCCGTGGCCGAAGGCGATGGTGAATGAATTGACCTGTTTCCAGACCTTCGGTTCAGTCGGACGGGCAGTCTCCGGCAATTCGGTCTGCATCCTGTCCAGAAGGCCAAGGCGATGCAGGAATTCGCGATGCCCCTCGATGCCGACCATCTCGGCTTCCCTGGCCGAGCCGATGTTGGACGAGTAGAGGAACACCTCCGGCAACGACAGCACACGGTTCTTGCCGTGGAAATCGTGAATGGCCTGATGGCCGACCCGGATTGGATGCGAAGCATCGAAGCGGCTCGCCATCGTCGCCTTACCGGAATCGAGCGCCATGGCTGAGGTGAAGCTCTTGAAGGTCGAGCCCATCTCGTAGAGGCCCGCCGACATGCGATTCAGCCGGTCCTTGTCCTGTGCATTGTAGGGATTGTTCGGATCGAAATCCGGCACCGAGGCCATGGCCACCACTTCGCCGGTCTTGACGTTGAGCACGACGGCGCCGGCGCCCATGGCACGATAGCGCTCCAGGCCGGCGGCGATCTCGTCGCGCACCACATGCTGCACGCGCAGATCGATCGAAAGCTTTACCGGCTTGAGATCCTTGGCAATGGCAAGGCCCGATGCCTGCAGGTCGCTCAAGCCTTGCTCGTCGACATATTTCTCCATTCCGGAGATGCCCTGGTTGTCGATGTTGGTGAGGCCGACAATGTAGGACGAGGTCTCGCCGCTCGGATAGAAGCGGCGCTTTTCGGTACGGAAGCCGAAACCGGGAATGCCGAGCTGCATGATGTCGGACTGTTGCTTGGGCGTCAGCTGCCGCTGCAGCCAGACGAAACCGGCGCCGCTCTTCAGCTTGTGGTAGGTCTGCTCATAGTCGATGTCCGGAAGCACCGTCGACAGCTTCTCGATCGCCTCGTCGGCGTCGACAATCCGGCGTGGTTCTGCAAACAGCGACGCCGTCTTGATATCCGTGGCCAGCACTTCGCCGTTGCGGTCGACGATGTCGGGCCGCGATGCCGTCACCCGGCTCTGCGGACCGCCCGACATGTCGGGGGTCTGGAAGCCGAGATAGACCAGCCGCCCTGATATGGTCGAGAAGATACCGAAGAACACCGCCATGGTCATGACGATGCGCGTCCTGCCCTTGCCGCCGGTCGCCTTGCGGGCGCCCTCGACCACGATCGATCCATCTTCACTCGTCCTGGCGCGACGCTTCAGCAGTTTGCCGATCATTGGGCGATGCCTCCGGTCACGACGGGATCCTTACTGTCCGAAGGCGCTTGGTCGGAATTGTCGGCCATGCCTCCCTGGCGTCCCGACAGGATGTCCTGGATGTCAAGGGATTTGGCCGGCAGGTCGCCGATGCCGCCGATCTGGCGAGCGCTGACCGGCTCGAGTTCGAGCTGCGATTTGTAGAGTTCGGCGAGCTTCTGCAGCCGCGACGGCTGGGTAAGCAGGCTCCAGTCGGCCTTGAGCAGGTCGATCGTGTCCTCCTCATAGCGTATCTGCGCATGGATCTTCTGCACCGCGGCCAATTGTTCCTCGGCCTCGCGCTTGGCCTTGTAGGTAAGGGCCGCGACCGCAACCATGACGGCGATCAGGACAATGTCGCTGGTACGAAACACTTAGCTACCTCTCCCCCGGCCGGCCTGTGCCGGGAAGTGTTGGGCCGGGAAGTTTTGGAAGGCCGAAAATCGAAAAATCGCTGCTGCGCGCTGGCGCATCCGTGCGGATTGCCGCGCGCAGCCTGGCCGAACGGGCGCGCGGATTGGCCGCCACCTCGGCGTCGCCGGCAGTCACGCCGCCACCCGCCTTGCGGAACGTCGCGGTGCGGGCATGCGCCTCGGGCAAATGCCGCGAGCCGGTCGCGACATCGGCCCGGTCGGCGATGAAACGCTTGACGATGCGGTCTTCCAGCGAATGGAAGGTGACCACGGCGAGCCGTCCGCCCGGCTTCAGCGCGCGTTCGGCCGCGAACAGGGCCTTGGCCAGTTCGCCAAGCTCGTCATTAACGAAGATGCGCAGCGCCTGGAAGACGCGCGTCGCCGGATGGATCTTGTCCTTCGGCGCACGGCCGATATGCGTCTCGATGGCGTCGGCCAGTTCCAGCGTGCGCTCGAACGGGCGCTTTTCGCGGCGAGCCTCGATCATGCGGGCGATGCGCCCGGCATGACGCTCCTCGCCGAGGAAGCCGAAGATGCGGGCAAGATCGCCCGGCTTGAAGGAATTGACGACGTCGGCGGCGCTGAGGCCCGATTGCGCCATGCGCATGTCGAGTGGCCCGTCGGCGCGGAACGAAAACCCGCGCTCCGCCTGGTCGAGCTGCATCGAGGACACACCGATGTCGAGCACGATCCCGTCGGCGCTCTCGACATGTTCGTCCAGCGTCGAGAACGGCGCCTGCACCAGCCGCAGCCGGCCGCCCGACTGCACTTCCAGATCGCGCCCGGCCGCAATGGCATCCGGATCGCGGTCGATCGCCACCACGGAAGCGCCCGTCGCCAGAATGGCCCTGGTGTAGCCGCCGGCGCCGAACGTGCCGTCGATGATGAGGTCGCCCTGCGCCGGCGCCAACGCTTCGAGCACCTCGGCAAGGAGGACCGGAATGTGGCGAGCCGATCCGCCAACGGCGTGCCCATCTACGGCGCGAGGAAGGTCATCGCCGTGGCCTGCCGTCATTCCGGTCGCTCCCCAGGCTTCGTCCCCTGCCGAAGCTGCAAAAGCCGTGCCCGCGCCTGCGCCCCATAGGCGGCAAGCCGTCCCGGCTCCCAGATCTGAAAGAAATTGCCGCGCCCGACAAAGGCCACTTCCGCCGAAATGCCGGTGTGTTCGCGAAGGAAATCGCTCATCGTGATGCGGCCGTCCTGGTCGAGTTTCAAGAAGGTTCCGTCGCCATGGCAGAAGAACGACATGTCGTCCGCCGTCTGCAGGAAGGGATCCTCGAGCGCGATGCGCTGCTCGTAGCGGTCGAGCAGATCGAGCCCGCCGACATCCATCGCCGGCAGATCCAGGCAGCGCAGCGCATAAAGTTCCGAATAGCCGCGCTTCTGCACGACCGCACGGAAATGCGCGGGAACGGACACCCGTCCCTTCGCATCGATCCTGCTCACCGTGGTTGACAGAAACCGGTCCATTAAACGCTACAGCCGCTTGCGCCGCCGCACCCCTCTCCATCTTGTCGCACGCGCCGCCGCAGCGCGCTCCCTGCCCCGTATCAGCCTCGTCCGCACGGGCAAAAACCGGCAAACGCGCAGCCGCCGCGGCTGCCCGATTGGCGTACGCTTTACCCTGACACGGAACGAAGGCTTTGATGTCTAGATGGGATATCATGGGGCACTATGGGCGTCAACGGGATTAGGCTTCACAAACACGCGCGCCGCGACCAATGAGAGCAGCCTCGCCGACACGTCTCGTCTTTATGGTCTATTAAGCCTAACGAACCGTTTAGAGCCGCCTGGCCCAACCGGACGCGCCTTGCCGAGCGCCGCTGCCGGGCATAGCGTCTCGCCACATCTCGTCGGTCGCAACCAGGGTTGGAAATTCGATGTCCGAAACTGCAAAGTCACGCGCTGCAGCGCTTCCTCACCTGCGTCGCAGCGGGCTTGCCATGGGCGATTCCATTCCCCTGCCACTGACCATGGCCGCCATCTTTCATGCGCCCGGCGACGCCACCGGTTTCAACCAGTACGGGCGATTCAGTAACCCGACCTGGGACGCGGTCGAACATATGCTGGCCCATCTGGAGGACGCGCCTTGCGTCGCCTTCCCTTCAGGAATGGCGGCAATCTCGGCGGCGTTTTTTACCGTGCTCAAGACTGGCGACCGTATCCTGCTGCCATCGGACGGCTACCACACGACAAGAGCGCTGGCCGATCGCTTCCTCAAGCCGCTCGGCATCGTCTACGATGTCAGGCCTACCTCGACCTTCCTCGACGGCGGCTTCGATGGCTATCGCCTCGCCTTTGTCGAAACCCCCGCCAATCCGGGGCTGGATATCTGCGATATCGCTGCCGTTGCCGATGCTGTTCACAAAGCCGGCGCGATCCTTGTGGTCGACAACACGACTATGACACCCTTCGGCCAGCGGCCGCTCGACCATGGCGCCGATATCGTCGTTGCCGCCGACACCAAGGCACCCAACGGCCATTCAGATGTGCTGTTCGGCCATGTCGCCAGCCGCAATGCCGAGATCATCGCCGCCGTGACCGGCTGGCGCGAAGTTTCCGGCAGCATTCCCGGACCATTCGAAGCCTGGCTGGTGCATCGCGGCCTGGAGACACTGGATGTGCGCTTCGATCGCATGTGTTCCTCGGCGGAAGTCATCGCGCGGCGGCTGCAGGGCCACCGGGCAATCAGCGGCCTGCGTTATCCCGGACTGGAAGGCGATCCGTCGCACAACCTTGCCCGTGCCCAGATGGAGCGCTTCGGCTTTCTGATCTCTTTCGAGCTCGCCTCGGAGGACAAGGCCGAGGATTTCATCAACAATTGCGCCTTGATGCAGGCCGCGACATCCTTCGGCGGCGTCCACACCTCCGCCGAGCGGCGCTTGAAGCGAGGCGATGCCGTTGCCGCCGGCTTCGTTCGCCTCTCGGTCGGCTGCGAGCCGGTGGAAGAGCTCTGTAAGGCAATCGAGACGTCGCTGGACAAGATCGGCGGCTGACCGGACCGATCACGGGCCGAGATCGTCGGCTTCTATGTTGCGATGGCCGTGCAGTACACGAATGATCTCGATCGCGTCGTCACCTACACGATACAAGGTGAGATAGTCGCCAACGAGCAGATGACGGATGCCGGGCGCGATGTCATCGCGCGGCGCGCCGGAGAAGGGATAGGTCTCCAGTTGCTGCCACCGTGCCTCGATGCGATCGAGCAACCTATCCGCTGCGACCTCGCTATCGCGTGCAACATGAAGCCAGATCGCGATCAAATCGTCTTCTGCGCGCGCGTTCCGGACGATGAATAGCGAATTCATGCTGCGTCGTCAGATCGCAAGCGCCTCCGCGCCTCGGCCTTGATTTCATCCATCGACGCAAATCGTCCCGGCCCGCTGTCTATCCCTTCCTGCACCAGCTTGCGCAACTCATCGAGCGTATAGCCGAAGAGATCGCGCCGATCCTTCCATTGCCGCAGCGCATCGCGGATCACTTCGCTGGCGGAGGCATATTCGCCGGCGGCGACGACATCATCCACCGCCTGCGCCAGTTCCGGCGACAGCGTGATGCTGCGTTTGTCGACCTGTCCCATGAGAGGCTCCCGATACCATTTCCCGATTCACGGTACGATTTAATCGCACCGGTTTCAAGCAATGGCCGACTCTCGCTCGCACGGATGAACGGCCGGGCAGGCTTGAATCAACAGGCGCGCCCGAGGGCGCAACCTGCTGAATTCAAGAGACTTCTCTTGATATCGGGGGAGAGAAATTGCCAGCTGGCCTGTAAGCCGGGTTCTGTATGGCCCCCGCCCCTTGCGGGGCGAGAACGTGGCGGCCATTCATCTTGGGCGCATGTTGCCATGCGCCTCACGCAACCTACCCGGACGGTGAGCCGGAAACAGCCCTCGAGGGTTTCCCCTCGCACCGCCCCTATTCGGTCTTGCTCCCGGTGGGGTTTGCCGTGCCGCTCCTGTTGCCAGTCGCGCGGTGGGCTCTTACCCCACCCTTTCACCCTTGCCCCGAATCCGGCAAGCCGGATCGTGGCGGTTTGCTTTCTGTGGCACTTTCCCTGGGGTCGCCCCCGCCGGCCATTAACCGGCACCGTGTTTCCATGGAGCCCGGACTTTCCTCACCCGCGGCCTTTCGGCGTTTGCGGGTGCGGCCGCCCAGCCAGCTGGCAGAGCGTATAAAGGGGTTCACGCCCGAAAACGCAAACGAAAAAGCAGACTTATGCGGGCGATCCAAGCGCAGCCATCTGCACCTTGACCTTGCCGCAATAGGCGGCCGACACCGGGTTCATCCGCGTTGCGGCGTGTCCGGCATTGTATTTCAGAATCGTGCCGCAGGTCGTGCCGCCGCCGAGGCTCCGCGCCATGGCAAGGTATTTCATGCCGTATTTGATGTTGGTGTCGGGATCGAACAGGCCCTTTGCGGAGCCGCTATAGCCCATCATCCGAGCCGTGGCCGGCTTGATCTGCATCAGGCCGATCTCGCCTGCGCCGCCGACGATGTTGGGCCGGTAGTTGCTTTCGATCTGGATGACCGCCGTGGCGAGCGACACCGGCACGCCTTCGATCGCCGCATAGCGGGCAACGATAGCGGAATACTGCCCACTGCTGGCCACCGCCGCCGTCGATGCCGCCGCGTTCTGGACTCCGATCGACGCTGTTCTCGTCATGTCGATGGTCTTTCGGCCACGCTTCGTCTGCTTTCTGGCGGACTTCTTCGGCTTGGACCAGCTTGCTTTTTCCATTTTCGCGGAAGCCCGCTTCGTCTCCGCTTTGGCGGAAGCCCGCTTTGTTGCCTTGGCGTCGTGGCCTGCCTTGCCGCTTTTCGCGGATACCACGGGAAACCCTTGATCGGCCCGCGGGCTGAATGATGCTGCATGCGCCGCACTGAAGGCAAAAGTCATTACACCGGCAGCAAGAGCTGCCGTTAAAACGGTAAATTTCTGCATGTGATCCTGTTCTGTCTGAACCGCGCGAAGATGTTCGCGCAGCAACGCCTAACCAACGTCGGAACAACCCGGGGGGCTTGGGGTCCGACATCTACACGTCAGCCGTTTGACGCCCGAATTGGTGTCAAACAAGGCCAGGCAAGTCACTTTGAGTGACAGCTTGTAACTTAAGGATGGGAAAGAATTGCTTGAGAGAGGCTCTCCCGGGGGTCAGCGCCTCACGGAAGCAAGCAGCCTTTGCAGCGTCCGCAGCGTCGAGCCGTCGGCAACGCCGTCCACCTTGCGCGGCCGGAAATGGCGCTGGAAGGCCTCGACCACCGCCTCCGTCTGCCGGTCGAAAACGCCGGATATTTCAACGCCATAGCCGTAGAGGGCCAGCATCGACTGCAACGCTTCGACGTCGCCGCCGGTATCGCCGGTTGTCAGAGTGGCGCCTCGCCTGACGGGCGCGGCCGCCACGAGATGGCCAACACCGGCCTCGAACAGCGTCCGCCACGGAAACTTCTCGCCGGGATCGATCTTGCGCCCCGGCGCAACATCGGAATGCGCGAGTACCCGCTCGGCGGCGATCGAATGCCGACCGGCGATCCCACGGCACAGCGCGATCACCGCATCGATCTGCCGCCGGGGAAAACCGGGATAGCCCAGCGAATGCCCTGGATTGACGATCTCGATGCCGACCGAACAGGAATTGATGTCGGCCCGTCCGAACCACGAACTCTTGCCGGCATGCCAAGCGCGGTCGCTTTCCCTGACCATCTGCACGATATGGCCATTCTCGTGGACGAGATAATGTGACGAGACCTCGCTGGCCGGGTCGCAAAGCCAGGCCTCGGCCCCGGCGCCGGTCGCCATACCGGTGTAGTGCAGCACGATCATGTCAGGCCTGGGCGTCTCGCGCCGCGGGCCGAAATTCGGCGATACCCTGACTTCGGCACGTGGCTCGTCGGGCAGAAAGCCGCTCATGCGTGGCGCAGGCCCCGCTCGATCATCTCGTAGGCAACGTTGATCGCCGCCACCCTGGTGGTCGCGATCTTGATGAATTCCTGAGGCAGGCCGCGCGCGATCAGCCGGTCCGGATGATTGTCGGAAACCAGCTTGCGATAGCGCTTCCTGACCTCTTCGAACGGCTTGCCGCGCTCGATGCCAAGCACGACATAAGGATCCCCGGCGCCCAGGTTGACATGTCGCGCCATGATGGTCTCGTAATGCGCTTCGTCGATGCGGAAAATCTCGGCGATGCGGTGCAGGAAATGGCCTTCGCGCTCGTGCACCAGCCCGTCGGCCTTGGCGATGTGGAACAGACCGTCGAGTATGTCTTCCAGCATCACACAATTGGAATGCCCGGAACCGCACATCTGCGCCATCCGCTCGGCATAGGTCTCGAAACCGGCCACGTCGCGCTGGGCGAGATCGAACAGACGCGCCACATTGCGCGTCTCCTTCGGCGGCACTTCGAATATTTCCTGGAAGGCGCGCACCTCGTCCTGGGTGACGATACCATCGGCCTTGGCCATCTTGGCCGACAGCGCGATCATCGCCACCGAAAAGGCGACACGCCGGCGCAAATCCGCATCGCCGGCGAAAACCGTGCGCACGGCCTCGACCACGTCGGCGACACCCGACGAGGCTGAGGATGAAACGCGGGTGATGAATTCGCCGAGGCGATCCCAAATGGACATGGCCTGCTTCTTAGAGCCACCGCCCGCTCCTATCAAGCCGGGACAGTGCCGCAGGCTTTGCGCGACAAATCGATCGGACTCCAACGCCATGGCGCTCGGACAATATGAGAAAGGCCAGCGCGAGCCGGCCTTTCTCATTCATCACACGAAGTACTGCTTGCTCACTACTGCGCGGGCGCAGGAGCTGGTGTTGCCGGAGCCGGCTCGGCAGGCTTCTCGGGTGTGATGCTCTTCGTGGTAGAATTATCCGTTGCCGGAGGCGTCGCGGCCGGCGGCGTGGCTTCCGGAGTAGCCGGCTTCATCGGTTCCTCGGCAGCCGGCGGATTGGTGCTCTGGGTAGTGGTATTGTCCGTACCGCTGTCACTGCAGGCGGCGACGCCAAGCAAGGCCAGAGCGGAAACGGAAGCGAGAATGAGCTTTTTCATTTGTCTCTCCTTCAACACACGCTCACGTTGCCGTGAGCGGTCGAAGGACAAATGCGTCAGACGGCCATGAGTTTCGTAACGTTGCGTTTCGACATGTAACATCGTCTGGTTCATTTGCGATTGCCGCTCAGGCCGTGGCGAACTAACAGAATGTGCCGAACCACCGATCGAACGTAAAAGCGCCAGGGGCTGTCATGACCGAAAAATGGGATTTCTGGATCGACCGCGGCGGCACATTCACCGATATCATCGGCCGAGATCCGGAAGGCGGGCTGCACCCGCGCAAGCTTCTCTCCGAAAATCCCGAAGCCTACAACGATGCTGCCATCCAGGGCATTCGCGACCTTCTTGGCTTGTCGGCCGGCGACACGATCCCGAGCGGCCTGATCGGCGACATCAAGATGGGCACCACGGTTGCAACCAATGCGCTGCTGGAGCGCAAGGGCGACCGCGTGCTTTTGCTCATCACCAAGGGCTTTCGCGACGCGCTGAAGATCGCCTACCAGGCGCGTCCGGACATCTTCGCCAAGGAGATCATCCTTCCCGAACAGCTCTACGAGCGCGTCATCGAAATCAACGAGCGCGTGCGCGCCGATGGCCGCGTCGAACAATTGCTCGACATCGCCGCCTGCCGGCCGGCGATCGAACAGGCCAGGGCCGATGGCATCGATGCGGTCGCCATCGTCTTCATGCACGCCTGGAAATACCCCGACCACGAGAAGGCGGTGGCAAAAGTCTGCCGCAAACTTGGTTTCAGCCAGGTCTCGGTCAGCCACGAAGTCTCGCCACTGATCAAGCTGGTCGGCCGCGGCGACACCGCGGTGGTCGACGCCTATTTGTCGCCGATCCTGTCGCGCTATGTGCAAAGGGTGGCGGGAGAGCTGGGCGCGGCGCCAAGCTCCCCCCTTGTGGGGGAGATCGGCCAATCGCCCCGCCTGATGTTCATGATGTCGTCGGGCGGTCTCACCGCTGCCGACATGTTCCAGGGCAAGGACGCACTACTGTCAGGACCGGCCGGCGGCGTCGTCGGCATGGTCGAGACGGCCAGGCTCGCCGGCTTCGACAAGGTCATCGGCTTCGACATGGGCGGCACCTCCACCGATGTCGCCCACTATGACGGCGAATACGAACGCGCCTTCGACACCGAGGTCGCCGGCGTGCGCATCCGCGCGCCGATGATGCGCATCCATACCGTCGCCGCCGGCGGCGGCTCGATCCTGCATTGCGAGGCCGGTCGCTTCCGGGCCGGACCTGACTCGGCTGGCGCCAATCCCGGCCCGGCAGCCTACCGGCGCGGCGGCCCGCTCGCCGTCACCGACGCCAACGTCATGCTTGGCAAGCTGCAGCCCGATTTCTTTCCGGCTATATTCGGACCCGGCCAGGACGAGCCGCTCGACGTCGAGACGGTGCGAGCAAAATTTGCGGCACTCGCCGCCGAAATCGGCGATGGCCGGTCGCCCGAGACTGTCGCCGAAGGGTTCGTCACCATCGCCGTGGAGAACATGGCCAACGCCATCAAGAAGATCTCTGTCCAGCGCGGCTACGACGTCACCGAATATCTCCTGAACTGTTTTGGCGGCGCCGGCGGCCAGCACGCTTGCCTGGTCGCCGATGCGCTCGGCATGGAGGCGGTGCTGATCCATCCCTTCTCCGGCCTGCTGTCGGCCTATGGTATCGGCCTGTCATCGGTCTTTGCCTCGCGCCAGCAGGCGCTGCTGAAACCGCTTGCCGAAGAGTCCAGAATGGAGATCGGCAACCTCATTGCCATTTTGAGAAAAGCCGTTGTCGCCGAACTCGCGGCGCAAGGCATCGGCGAGGATACGGTCGCCACGAAGCCGGTGCTGCACATTCGCTATGACGGCACCGACACGACACTGCCGGTGAATTTCGAGGCGGATTCGATTTTCCAGGCCAGGCGCGATTTTGAAAGCGCCCACAAGGCGCAGTTCGGTTTCGTCGGTTTTCGTCTATGACGACAAGCCGATGATCGTCGAGACCGTCGGCGTCGAAGGCACGGACACCGGCGGCACCGGGCGCGACGAAACTGAATCGCGAACCGAAGACCTTGCCGTAAGCCCTTCGCAAACCCGCGAAATCTTCACCGAGGGAGAGTGGCGCACTTCACCCATCTTCCGCCGCGAAGCGCTGAAGCCGGGAAACAGGGTTGCCGGACCTGCCTTGATTATCGAGCCGAACCAGACGATCGTCATCGAGCCGGGCTGGCTGGCCGAAATCACCGCCAGGAACCATGTGCTCCTGCGCCGTGTCGAGAAAAAGCGCCGGCAGGCAGCGCTCGGCACGGAGGCCGATCCGGTCATGCTGGAGGTCTTCAACAACCTGTTCATGTCGATCGCCGAGCAGATGGGCGTGACGCTGCAGAACACCGCCTATTCCGTCAACATCAAGGAAAGGCTGGATTTTTCCTGCGCCGTCTTCGATCGCCATGGCGCGCTGGTCGCCAATGCGCCGCACATGCCGGTGCATCTGGGCTCGATGGACCGCTCGGTCGAAACCATCATCCGGCTGAATTCCGGCGACATCCACCCCGGCGACGTCTTTGCCCTCAACGCGCCCTACAATGGCGGCACGCATCTGCCCGACATCACCGTGGTGACGCCGGTGTTTTCCCTCCCCCTCGAGGGGAGGGTGGCCGCGCAGCGGCCGGGTGGGGTCCTCTCGGAAGGCACCGCAAGAGCGTCGAACCCGGTCGATCCGACCCCCTCCGGCGGCTTCGCCGCCACCTCCCCCTCGAGGGGGGAGGAAATCCTGTTCTGGGCCGCCTCGCGCGGCCATCATGCCGATATCGGCGGCACGGCACCCGGCTCGATGACGCCGCTCGCCACCACGGTCGACGAGGAAGGCGTGCTGTTCGACAATTTCCGCATCGTCGACCGCGGAAAATTCCGCGAGAAGGAGCTGGAAACGCTGCTCACCGACCACCGCTATCCAGCTCGCAATCCGCACCAGAACATCGCCGACCTCAAGGCGCAGATCGCCGCCAACGAAAAGGGCGTCGCGGAACTGCGCAAGATGGTCGTGCATTTCGGCCTCGATGTCGTCGAGGCCTATATGGGCCATGTCCAGGACAATGCGGCCGAAAGCGTGCGCCGCGTGCTGGAGCGGCTGCCCGACAGTTCGCAGTACGAATACCCGACCGACACCGGCCAAATCATCAAGGTGAAGATCACGGTCGACCGGCAAAAGCGCGAGGCGACCGTCGACTTCACCGGCACCTCGCCGGTGATGAAGAACAATTTCAACGCGCCGGAACCCGTCGCCCGCGCCGCCGTGCTCTATGCCTTCCGCGTCATGGTCGAGGACATGATCCCGATGAATGCCGGGTGCCTGCGGCCCATCAACATCATCATTCCCGACGGCTGCATGCTGAAACCCGCCTACCCCGCCGCCGTCGTCGCCGGCAATGTCGAGACCTCGCAGCACGTCACCAACGCGCTGTTCGGCGCCATGGGCGCCATGGCCAACGCGCAAGGCACGATGAACAACCTGACCTTCGGCAACAAGACATACCAGTATTACGAGACGATCTGCTCCGGCTCGCCGGCCGGCCAGATGAATTCCGGCCGCGGCTTTGCCGGCACCTCCGGCGTCCACACCCACATGACCAATTCGCGCCTCACCGATCCGGAAGTGCTGGAGCTGCGCTTTCCCGTTCTGCTCGAGGATTTCCACATTCGGGAAGGATCCGGCGGCAAAGGCAAATGGAGCGCCGGCGACGGCACCAGGCGCACCATCCGCTTCCTCGAAAAGATGGAATGCGCGATCCTGTCCTCGCACCGCAACCGGCCGCCGCAAGGGCTGGACGGTGGCGGCGATGGCGAGGTCGGGTCGACCAAGGTCCGCCGCAAGGACGGTGCGATCGACGTGCTAAAAGCCTGCGACCAGACCCTGCTTCAGGCCGGCGACGCCGTCATCCTGACGACGCCGACGCCGGGGGGATTCGGCAAGCTGTAAGAAGGCGTCAACAGGCTGTCACCGGGCTGTCATGCCCCTGCGCTACCCGCTTGCGGCAAAGCAAATGGGGAATCATCTTGCCATGACGGACGTTTCCGCAGATCTGGTTTTTCGCCGCGGCAAGGAAGTTGGAAAGGCCGTCTACCAGAACCGCCCGCTGTCGAAGGCCGGCATTTCGGAGCGGCTGTTCGCCTTCCTGTTCTCCGGCCTCGTCTACCCCCAGATCTGGGAAGACCCCGATGTCGACATGGAGGCGATGCAGCTTGGCCAGGGCCACCGCGTCGTCACCATCGCCTCCGGCGGCTGCAACATTCTGGCCTACCTCACGCGCTCGCCGGCCCGGGTCGACGCCGTCGACCTCAACACCGCGCACATCGCGCTGAACCGCATGAAGCTGGAGGCGGTGCGCCGCCTGCCATCGCAGGGCGACCTGTTCCGCTTCTTCGGCGCCGCCGACACCAGCCACAATTCGAAATCGTATGACCGTTTCATCGCGCCGCATCTCGATCCTGTCAGCCGTCACTACTGGGAGCGCCGCAACTGGCGCGGTATCAGGCGCATCACTGTGTTCGACCGCAATTTTTACCAGACCGGCCTGCTCGGCCTGTTCATCGCCATGGGCCATCGCACGGCAAAGTTCTTCGGCGTCAATCCAGCCGCCATCATGCAGGCCAGGAACATCGGCGAGCAGCGCCGCTTCTTCAACGAGGAGCTGGCGCCGGTCTTCGACAAGAAGCTTTTGAAATGGGCGACGTCGCGCAAGGCCTCGCTATTCGGCCTCGGCATCCCGCCGGCGCAGTACGATTCGCTGATCACTTCTGGCGACGGCACCATGGCCAGCGTGCTGAAAGCCCGGCTGGAAAAGCTCGCTTGCGATTTTCCGCTTGAGAACAACTACTTCGCCTGGCAGGCCTTCGCCCGGCGCTATCCGAACCCCGGCGAGGCCGCCCTGCCCGCCTATCTCGAAAAACAGAATTACGAGACCATCCGCGGCAATGTCGACCGCGTCGCCATCCACCATGCCAATCTGATCGAATTCCTCGCCGGCAAGGATGCAGGCTCCGTCGACCGCTTCGTCCTGCTCGACGCGCAGGACTGGATGACCGATGACCAGCTCAACGCGCTGTGGGCGGAGATCACCCGCACCGCGTCAGCCGGCGCCCGCGTCATCTTCCGCACCGCCGCCGAACCCAGCCTGCTGCCGGGTCGCGTCTCCAACTCGCTGCTTGAGCAGTGGGATTATCAGGACGAGGCTTCGCGCGAATTTTCGGCCCGCGACCGCTCGGCCATCTATGGCGGCTTCCACCTCTACCTAAAGCGCGCGGCATGAGCACCAGCGAGCTGCCGGCCAGCCCCGAATTCAAGGCCAACCACGCCGAACTGATGGACGGCGTCTACCGCTGGCAGCGCCATATCTACGACCTGACCCGCAAATACTACCTGCTCGGCCGCGACCTAATGATCTCGGGGCTCGACGTGCCTGTCGGTGGTACCGTGCTGGAGCTCGGCTGCGGCACCGGCCGCAACATCATCCTGGCTGCCCGCCGCTATCCCGATGTCCTCTTCTACGGCCTCGATATCTCGGCCGAAATGCTGGAAACGGCCGGAAAGGCGATCGACCGCGAGGGCCTGTCCGGCCGCGTCGTGCTGGCAAGGGGCGATGCCACCGATTTCGATGCCCGTGCACTCTTCGGTGTCGAACGCTTCGACCGTGTCTTCGTGTCCTATTCGCTGTCGATGATCCCCGGTTGGGAAAAAACTGTGTCGGCAGCGCTTGCCGCCCTGTCGCCGAACGGTTCGCTGCACATCATCGATTTCGGCCAGCAGGAAGGCCTGCCCGGCTGGTTCCGGACCTTGCTGCGCGGCTGGCTGAAAAAATTCCACGTCGCGCCGCGTGAATCGTTGCGCGAAGTGCTGGAATCGGAATCTCGGCGAACCAGCGCAAGCTTCCGTTTCCGTACGCTTTATCGCGGCTATGCCTGGCTGGCGGTTATCAAGATCACTTCCTGAATATTGCCGTGGGAAAGGCACATAAAGGCGAAGCAGCCACGATCCGTTGGATCAACGTTGCCTTATGACCCCGAGAGCGGTACACTATCTCACATGCATGGAAGCATGTGGTGATCATCGGCTTCAGGGATGAATGGCTGCGCGCCTTCGTCGTGGAAGACACCCATTCTCGCAACATTCCGTCCGATCTCGAAAGCCGTTTGTTCCGCAAGCTCCAGATGATTGACGACGCGATGATCGATCAGGATTTGCGTGTGCCGCCCAGCAATCATTTCGAGAAGCTGCGCGGTATTCTCGAAGGCTTCCATTCAATACGCGTCAACAAGCAATGGCGGCTGATCTTCCGCTGGGACGGCGGCCGCGGTGAGGCGTCGGACATCTATCTCGACGACTACAGCTATAGATGAGGTGAGAACATGTTGATGACCGCACGCAAGCCGGCAACGGTTGGCGAAATTCTCACGGAAGAATTCATGCAGCCGCTTGGCCTGACGCAGGCGGCTTTGGCCGAGGCGATGGGGGTCCAGCGCAAGCATGTGAACGAATTGTGCAACGACCGCCGCAACGTGACGGCGGCGACCGCGCTTATTCTGGCGCGGGTGTTCGGCAACAGCCCGGACTTCTGGTTGAACGTCCAGCGCCGCAGCGATCTTTGGCAGGTCATGAACTCGCCCGACGAGCGGGCGCGAGTTGACCGCGCCAAGCCATTGGCGACAGCTGCATAGCAAGAGTTTGCGCCGCGCTAATGCAGCGCCTTGATCAGCGCCCCCACCATCGTCTGCGGCCGGTAGCCGAGCTTGGCAGGCGTTAGCCCCAGCCGCACCACCACCAACTGCTCCGAGGGGATGATGGCAACCGTCTGCCCGTCATGGCCTTCCATCCAGTACGTGTCCTTGGGCAGGCCTGCCGCGACGCCGGCGCCCGGGTTTTCCTCATCGCCCGGGGCCTCGATCCACAACTGGCCCTTGCCGTAGACCTTCGAGGCGGATGCCGGCTCGCGCATCCAGTCGACGAAGCCAACCGGCAGGATCTGGTTGCCGTCCCATACGCCGCCTTGCAGCAGGAACTGGCCGAAGCGCGCCCAGTCATGCGCGGTTGCGTAGAGATAGGACGAGCCGACGAAAGTGCCCTGCTCGTCGGTCTCGAGCACCGCGCTGTGCATGCCGAGCGGCTCGAACAGCGCCGTGCGCGGCCATGTCAGTGCCTTGGCCTTGTCGCCGATCGCGTCCTGCCAGAGCCGCGACAGCATCACCGCCGTACCGCTCGAATAGGAAAACACCTTGCCGACCTCGGCCGCCAGCGGCTTTGATTCGGCAAAGCCCGCCATGTCAGGTTCGAGATAGAGCATGCGCGTGACGTCGGCGACGTCGCCATAATCCTCGTTGAACTCCAGCCCGCTCGACATCGCCATCATCTCGGCAAGGCTGATGGCGGCGCGGCCGTCCGCCTTCCACGGCGCGAACAGGTTTTTGTCGTCGAAAGCCATCTTGCCGTCCTTGACCAACGTACCGACGATGGCGGCGTTCACCGTCTTGGTCATCGACCAGCCGAGCAGCGGCGTTTTGGCGGAAAAGCCCTCGCTGTAGCGCTCGGCGACGACGCGGCCATTCTTGACCACCACCACCGCCCGCATGCCGGTGCCGGTCAGCGCCGCATCGTCGAGCAGTTTGGCAACAACCGGATCCTGCGATGCCTCGACCCGCTCGCCTTCCGGCCACAGGTCGCCCATGGTGGCCGCCGACGGCTCCGCCTGGATCGCGGTCCGCCGCGCCTTGCCGACATCGCCGTCCGGAACCGAAGCGCAGCCAAGCCCGTCGCGGGCGACAGCGACGCTCTTGCCGAGAAACCCGAACAGGCCGGCAGACACCGTTCCCCTGTTCTTGTCCACCGAAACACGCATTAACCGCAGCAGGGGATGCCCGGGCGCCTGCACGTCGACGGCCAGCACCTCATTGGCGTCCCGGCCGGCGATGAAGACATTCGAGCAGACGATCTTGGCCGAATAGCCGGAACCGACGCGGATCAATTCGGGCGGCGCGATGTATAGCCACGCAAACAGCGCGGCGACCGCCAGCACGATCAGGCCAAGCAGCCATCTGACGATCTTGACGACGATCCGCATTTATTTCCTCCGGGCCCTGCGCGACCCTTATGTCATCGATTTGCCGCCATTGCTTCCGCAAATCACAATGCTTGTCGAGCGCCATCAACGGATTATCAACCATGATCGGCGATCACAGGATATGCTGAGCGATGCTGTGGGGCGATCGCTCGGAGGGGGCCCGATCACAAGCCGGCCATCAGGTATAGACCCATCAGCGACCGGCTGAATCCGGCTCGGGAATTGCGATGCGCCGTCTTGCGGGCCTCATTATGCTAGCGCTGCTTGGCGCGTGCTCGACAGTAGACGATCTCTCGCCACTGTCGCCGTCGGCGTCGAGCAGCCCGACGGTCACTGTCCGGGCGCCGCGCTTTGCCGATTCCAAGCCGCATGAATGGGAGAGCGGCGCGCCGTGGAACTATGCCGTCCACGGCACCGATGTTTCCAAATACCAGACCTCGGTCGACTGGCCGGCGGCCAAGGCCAGCGGCATCTCCTTCGCCTTCATCAAGGCGACCGAGGGCGGCGATCGCTTCGATGAATACTTCAACGAGCATTGGACCCGGACCAAAGCTACGGGCGTTCCCCGCGCCGCCTATCACTTCTACTATTTCTGCACCCCGGCTGCCGTGCAGGCGCGCTGGTTCATCCGCAACGTCCCCGTCGATCGCTCGGCGATGCCGCCGGTCCTCGACATGGAATGGAACCCACAATCGCCGACCTGCAGGCTGCGTCCCGACGCCGCCACGGTGCGCGCGGAGATGACCACCTTCCTCGAGATCGTCGAACGCCACTACGGCAAGAAGCCGATCATCTACACCTCGGTCGACTTCTTCGACGACAACGGCCTGGCGGGGTTTCGCGGCTATCCGTACTGGCTGCGTTCTGTCGCCGGCCATCCACGTGAGAAATACGGCAGCCACCCCTTCACATTCTGGCAGTACACAGGAACCGGGATCATTCCGGGCATGACCGGCAAGGCCGACATCAACGTCTTCAACGGCAGTGAAGCCACCTGGAACAAGTGGCTGCGGCAGAACACCCGTTGACACCGGTTCAACGGCAGCACCGCCCTGGATCAATCACTCCAGCAGAGCTTCCGTTGAACCGGTGCAACGGCAGCACCGCCATGGATCAATCACTCCAGCAGAGCTTCCGTTGAACCGGTTCAACGGCAGCACCGCCATGGATCAAATCACTCCAGCAGAGCTTCCGTTGAACCGGTGCAACGGCAGCGAGTCCGTCCGAGATAAGAAGCTCCGCAGAACACTGTTGACACCGTGCAACGGCAGAGAAGCTGGCGGAATAAGGGGCTGCGGCACAAGAACCGTTGACACCGGGCCTGCCGCCTGCTTTTCGACACAGCCAGCGGTGAAAAGTGCAACCGCCGGCAATTCAGGGCGTTGGGCCTCCGGGGGAGCACAACAACTGCCCGCTATTCGTTTCGAGAGGAAGCTGATGCGACTGCGTTCCAAAGTCCTCGCGGCTGCGCTGACCCTGTGTGCCACGGCCTTGCCGGCGATGGCGCAGGAATGCGGCGGCGACTTCGAGACGTGGAAGCAGGGCGTCGCCGCGGAAGCCAAGGCGGCCGGCGTCGGCACTGCCGGTCTCGACGCCCTTGAAGCGGCAACCTTCGACGACAAGGTGTTGGCACGCGACCGCGCCCAGGGCGTCTTCACCCAAACCTTTGTCGAGTTTTCCAACCGCATGATCTCGGCCTATCGCCTGAAGCAAGGTGCGGCGAACATGAAGAAATACGCGGATGTCTTCGCCCGCGCCGACCAGCAGTTCGGCGTCCAGGCGCCGATCATCGCCGCCTTCTGGGCGCTGGAGACCGATTTCGGCGCCGTGCAGGGCGACTTCCACACGCTGAGCGCCCTGGTGACGCTGTCGCATGATTGCCGGCGCCCGCAACTGTTTCGGCCTCAGTTGATACCGCTTCTGCAATTGATCGATCGCGGCGTGCTGCCGGCCGATGTCAGGGGCGCCTGGGCCGGCGAGATCGGGCAGACGCAGATCCTGCCCTCAGATTATCTGGCACGCGGCGTCGACGGCGACGGCGACGGCAAGATCGACCTGCGCGGCAGCGTGCCCGATGTGATCATGACCACCGCCAACAAAGTGCTGTCGCGCGGCTGGAAACGCGACCAGCCCTGGATCCAGGAAGTCCGCGTGCCCGAAGACATGCCGTGGGACCAGACCGGTCGCACCAACAAGCTGCCGCTGTCGCAGTGGGCGCAATGGGGCGTCACCTACCCCAGCGGCGCGCCGCTGGTCGACAACGGCCTCAAGGCAGGCTTGGCGCTGCCCATGGGCCGTAAGGGGCCCGCCTTCCTCGCTTATGACAATTTCGACGTCTATCTCGAGTGGAACCAGTCCTTCACCTATGCGCTGACCGCGGCCAACCTCGCCGCCAGGTTGGCGGGAGAAGAACAGTTCGATCCGCGCAATCCCGAGACCGGCCTCAACAACGAGCAGATGAAGGCGCTGCAGACCAAGCTCGAAGCCAGAGGCTACGATGTCGGCACTGTCGACGGCATTTTGGGTACCAACACCCGCGAGGCGATCCGCAAGGAGCAGATGCGGCTAGGCCTGCCGGTGGATGGCTGGCCGACGCCGGAGCTGCTGGGGAAATTGTAGGCAGTAGGCAGTAGGCAGTAGAAAATTACTCCGAAGCAGTGCCTGCCACCCTATCCCTATTCCCTATTCCCTATTCCCTATTCCCTATTCCCTAATCCGCCATTGTCTCCAAACTCGCAAACCCCTGCGGCGCGTCGCCCTCGTCGAACGGCGTCGTCACCTCGACGAAGGTGTCGGGGTAAAAGCCGTTGAAGCGGGTCCGCAGCGAGAGCGAATAGGCGCCGATATGGCCGATCTCGATCCAGTCGCCGGTATCGACCGTTTCCGGCAGCCAGAACGGCCGCGACAGGATGTCGACGGAATCGCAGGTCGCCCCGCAGACCTTGAACGGCACGATGTTCTTTTCCTCGCCATTGCGCGAGCGGATCGCCGGATCAGGAATGAAGCGGGCCGGCAGCGTGATCTTTCCGGTCCATGAATCCGACAGCGACGCCCAGATGCCGTCATTGATGTAGAGCCGCTTTCCCTTGCGCAGCAGCACCCGCACGATCAGCGACAGGCAGCGCGCCACGATTACGCGGCCCGGCTCGGCCACCAGCGGCATCTGGTCGAACTGATACTCTTTCAGATCGCCCGAAAGCCGCGACATGATCTGGCCGAGCGACGGCATCTCGATCTGCTTGCGGTTGGGGTCATGGCCGTATTCGGCGGGGAAACCGCCGCCGACGTCGAGCCCGGCAATATCGAAGGTCAGCCGGTTGCGCACCCAATCGGCGGAAGCCAGTGCCCGCTCATAGGTGTCGGGATCCTCGATCTGACTGCCGACATGGAAACACAGGCCAACCTTGTAGCCGGTGCGGTTCAGCCGCTCGGCCAGTTCGACGGCATAGGCCGGCCCGGCGCCGAACTTCTTCGACAACTCGTAAGCGGCATGGCCCTTGGTCTGCACCCGCACGAACACGCTGATCGAGCCCGGATCGATGTCGAGCGCCCGCACCACTCGCGTCAGCTTGGTGATCTCGTCCTCATGATCCAGCGAAATGACGCGGATGGCGTATTTCTCCAGCGCCAGCTTGATATCCGACTGCGCCTTGACCGGATGCATGTAGAGCATCTCGGCATCGGGAGAGACGGCACGCACGGCGGCGAACTCGCCCGGCGACGCGACGTCGAAAGCCTTGACGCCGGCTTCGACCAGCGTCTTCAGCACGATCTGCTCGCCATTGGTCTTGACCGCATAGGCGGTCTTGCCCGGGAACATGCCCATGAACTGCCTGGCATCCGCCATCAGCACCTGCGGGCGGAAGCAATAGACCGGATCGTCCGGGCGAAGCGCCAGTGCCGCCTCGCGGGCATTCTCGAATCGCTGCATCGACGAATCCTTGATCTAGCCTGCGCACAATTAATCCAAGCTAGCGGCTAATGAAAACAATTCTGTGTCTCGTACGGCTGACGCTGGGGCGCTAGGTCTTGGCGGCAGGCGTTTGCCATCAATCACGTTTCGGGTGGCCCTTGTCTCCGAACCGGATATGGCTTCTGCCTGACTGGCATACGTCTGGGAGGGCGACTCACATGGCAATGGCCGCGACATCCGCACCACGCGGACCGATGGTGCTCAAGGATTGGGGGCAACTCCTGCTGCTCGGCGCGATCTGGGGCGGCTCGTTCTTCTTTGCGCGCATCGCGGTGGCGGAACTCCCCCCGCTGGTGCTGGTGCTGTTTCGCGTCGCCATCGCCGCGATTGCGCTGCAGATCTATCTCGGTCTGCGTGGCCCGTCCTTTCGCCTCGCGCTTCCGCATGCCGGCCTGTTCTTCCTGCTGGCGCTCACCAACAATGTCGTGCCCTTCTCGCTGATCTTCGCCGGCCAGACGGAGCTCGGAGCCGGCATCGCCTCGGTGCTCAACGCGACAACGCCGTTCTGGACGTTGATCCTCGCCAACGCGCTGACATCGGACGAAAAGCTGTCCTGGAACAAGCTCGCCGGCATTGCGCTCGGCATCGCCGGCACGGCTGTCATGATCGGCCCCGGCCTGCTTGCCGGGCTCGGCGGCCCGGTCTGGGCCAAATTCGCGCTGATCGGGGCGTCGCTGTCCTATGCCGTCGCGCTGATGGTCGCCCGCCGCTTCACGGGCGTGCCCTCGCCGATCATCGCCACCGGACAGTTGACGGCATCGACCATCATCATGATCCCGATCGTGCTCTTTACCCACGGTCCATCCGGGTTGTTTTCGGCCTCGCCCCCGGTCTGGACGGCGGTGCTGGCGCTGGCGCTTCTGTCCACTGCCTTCGCCTACATCCTCTATTTCAACCTCGTCGCCTCGGCCGGCGTGACCAACGCTTCGCTGGTCACGCTTGTCGTACCGGCCAGCGCGATGCTGCTCGGCTTCCTGTTCCTTGGCGAGCGGCTGGAGCTGTTCGAAATCGGCGGCGTGGTGCTGATCGCGCTCGGCCTCGTCACCATTGACGGGCGGCTGTTCGGCCGACGTTAGAGCGCCGCGCGTCCACTGGACGCGCAAAGGATGCTCTAACCACCCAATTGCCCCCCGCATCGCGAAAGTTGAATTCGGCTTCCGCAGCGGTAGCGCTGCCATGACACGGCAGCGACACGAGTCGGCCACATTTTATTCACAGGCCTGAAGCTGGTTTTTGCTTAGGAGTTTCAAAGCCTAACGGCAAAAGACATGTCGCGGATTTCACAATCACGTCGCAATGCAGCACATTTTCCGCTTGCCTGTGGCACAAATGAACCTAGACTCCGTGACATAGCTCTTTAAGAGGAGGCTATGTCATGGGACTTACGAGGCCTATCAACGCATTGATGATCTGTGCTGCGTTCGCCTTTATCGGAGCCCTTATTATGGGCTTCCTTCCCTGACCGCCAAAGCGGGGAAGACCAGCACCCAAATAGTCCAACCAATTCAAAAGGCCGGGTTTTTCCCGGCCTTTTGTCGTTCAACCCACTCTCATGCCGCAGCTGATCCGGCGGCCGCCGCCTCGTGCGAGCGGATGCCGATCATATGACAGATGGCAAAGACCAGATCGGCGCGGTTCATGGTGTAGAAGTGGAAATCGCCGACACCGCGCTCGACCAGGTCCATCACCTGTTCGGCCGCCACCGCCGACGCCACCAGCGCATGCGTCTGCGGGTCCCGGTCGAGGCCTTCGAAACGCTCCGCCAGCCAGCCGGGCACATGCGCGCCCGCCCTCGCGGAAAAGTTCGCGACCTGCTTGAAACTGTGAACCGGCTGGATACCCGGCACGATCGGGATGTAGATGCCGGCGCGGCGGACGCGCTCGACATAGCGCTCGTAGAGATCGTTGTCGAAAAAGAACTGCGTGATGGCACGCGTCGCGCCATTGTCGACCTTGCGCTTCAGCATCTCGATGTCGGTGGCGAAATCGGGGCTTTGCGGATGTTTTTCCGGATAGGCCGCGACGGAGATGTCGAAATCAGCAATCGCTTTGAGCCCGGCGACCAGCTCCGCGCCGTTCTCGTATCCACCGGGATGCGGCCGATACGGTCCGCCGACGCCGGAAGCCGGATCGCCGCGCAGCGCCACGAACCGGTTGATGCCGATCGATTTGTAATCCTGGATGACCGCGTCGACCTCGTCGCGCGTTGCCCCGACACAGGTCAGATGCGCCGCTGCAGGAATACCGGTTTCCGTCAGGATGCGCTTTACAGTGCGCGCGGTGCGCTCTCGCGTCGAGCCGCCGGCGCCGTAGGTCACCGAGACGAATTTCGGCTTCAGCGGCTCCAGCCTTGTCACCGTCTCCCACAGCCTCGCTTCCATCTCGTCGGTCTTCGGCGGGAAGAATTCGAAGGAAACCCTGACCTTGTCGCCAATGTCGGGGCGGCGGGAAAAGCGGAACTGGTTCATCAGGCGGTTTCCCTTATCTGCCTTGTGTCGTTGGAAGGATCGGCGATCAAGAGGCGCCGGTCGCGGCCAAGCCAGAGTTTTACGGTGAGCCTGGCCTCGTTGCCGCCGCGCGGCTCGAATTCCTGACTGTCTTCAAGATCGAGGCCGGCTTCCGAAAACCAGTCGGCGATCTGCCGGTCGGAAAAGCCGAGCCGCATATGCGCGTGCTCCTCACGCAGGAATTCCAGCGCATGCGGCGCGAAATCGACGATGACCAGGCGTCCGGCCGGACGCAAAAGCCGCGCCGCCTCGTGGATGGCACGGGCGGGATCGTCGAGGTAGTGCAGCACCTGATGGATGGTGACGAGATCGAAGGCATCGCGCTCGACCGGCGGCGCGAAGATGTCGCCCTGCCGAACCTGCGCATTCGAAACGCCGGCCTTGTCCAGATTGGCGCGCGCCACGGTCAGCATCTCGCGCGACATGTCGATGCCGACACCACGCCGATAAAGCGGCGAGAAGATTTCAAGCAGCCGCCCGGTGCCGGTGCCGAGATCGAGCATCGACTGGAACGGCCGCTTGCCGACCAGTTTCAGCATTGCGGCTTCGACGGCGCGGTCCGGCACATGCAGCGATCGGATATGGTCCCAGCTTGCCGCATTCACGGAAAAATACGCGACCGCCCGGTCCTGCCGCTTGCGCTTGACCGAGGCCAGGCGCTCAAGATCGCGTTCGACCTGCGGATCGGCGCCGCGAATGCCGGAAACCAGCCCCATGACGAAGTCACGCGCGGAATCCGCATCCGACAGGCGGAAGAAGGCCCACGACCCTTCCTGATAGCGGCCGATCAGTCCGGCCTCCAGAAGCAGCTTCAGGTGCCGCGAAACGCGCGGCTGCGACTGGCCGAGAATTTCGGTAAGATCGGAAACGGTGAGGTCACCGCGCGACAGAAGTGCCAGTATGCGCAATCGGCTGGATTCGGCCGCCGCCTTTAACGTATCCACCATAGTGTCGAGCGAGACATGCATCAGCGTATTCTCTTTGAAAAGATATAAACATATGTTTATGTCGATTTTCGAGACCTTGCAAGCGCAATGTCGCTTGCGGACAAGAAAATGCCGTTTGTGTGGCGCTTTAAGAGACGTGGACCATGACTGAAACGCGTGAGATGTTCGAGGCGCGCGAAGGCGAGCAGAGGCTGGAGAACGATCCGGCCTTGATGCCGCCTGATGGCGGGATCGTCTTCATCGGCCGCATTGCCTCGCCATGGACGACGCGCGAAACCTGCCCGAAGAACATGCGCGCCGCGCGCGAGACCGGGCAGAAGGCGGTGCTGACCATCGACGCAGCCTACCGAAGTGGCCTGCAGGGGCTGGAGCGCGCCAGCCACGTCATTATCCTGTCCTGGCTGCATCATGCGCCGCGAGACCTGATTGTGCAGAAACCGCGCCATGCCGCTGAAGCGAAAGGCGTATTTTCGCTGCGCTCCCCTGCCCGCCCCAACCCCATCGGGCTGCATGTGGTCCGGCTCGTCGCGCTCGACCAACGCACCGGCCGCATCGATCTCGACGCCATTGACGTGCTCGACGGCACGCCGGTCATCGACATCAAACCTTATTTCGCCTCGACCGACGCTATTGCCGAGGCGACCATCGAAGGGCGCGACGAGCCCGATCGGACCCGGCGATGACAGCGCCGACCGGCCGCCGCCGCGCCATCGCCAAGGCGCTGACCGCTCTTCTGCCGCTGGCGCCCTATGCCGACATGGAGAAGATCCGCGGCGACGCCGGCGCGGTCCACATGAAGACCTTGCCGCCGGGCATCGCCGTATGGTTGGCGACGATTGCCCATATCCGCCACATGCACACCGATTACGAAAAACTGCTGAGCGAAGGCTATGACCGCGACTCGGCGCGTTTCTTTGTCATCGAGCAGACCAACATCGTGCTCACCCGCTGGCGCGCAACCCGCCTGCTCGACGCCGACGACGAGGAGGAATGACCACGGCTACTTCCGCTTCAGCACGGCGACCGCATTGTAGGGCTGGCCATCGGCGTGGCCGACCCAAATCCAGGACAGATTGCCCTTGTAAAACCTTACGGTGATGTTGCCGCCGTCGATGCACTTGTCCTGACCGTAGGTGATGCTCTCGTGGTATTCCGCTGAAATGTCGTCCCTGGACGTCTGTGACAGCGATCCGCCGCAGCCGAGTGACGGATAGTCGATCGACGCGCTGCCATCGTTGATGGTCATGGCAATCGCCCAGTCGGCGCCGGCATCGCCAGCCGGGCTCTGGTGGCCATTGCCTACCCAGGTGCCGCTCAGCGACGGCACGTTCACCGCGCAAGGCACATTCTGGAAGGTCGCCGTCAATTCGCCGCCGGTTTTCTCGCAGCGATAGGTCTGGCCGCTCTGGCACAATTCCTCGCCTTCGCGCGCGCACTGGGCGCGGGCGTCGCCCGCAGCGGCGAACATCATCATTGCCGCTGTGACGGCCCCAAACCTACCCATTTTCCCCTCCCGTTCAGACCCGGAACGATAGGGCAATCGCGATCGAATGTATCGGCCAGATCGTCATGGAGGCCGAACAACGCCGGGCGGGTGGCTCTATGCCTTCTGCCCAGCGCCGCTAGCCTCTCGCCTGCGTGACAGGAGGCCCCGATGAGCCGGACAATGGCAACACAGGACGAGAAGCAACTGCCCGTGGTTGGCGACCGCCATGTCGACCCGCACTCCTATCCCGAGGGCGTCGCCTTCCTCGATGGCCAATACCTGCCGATGTCGCAGGCCAAGATCTCGGTGCTGGACTGGGGTTTTCTGCATTCCGACGCCACCTACGACACCGTGCATGTCTGGAATGGCCGCTTCTTCCGCCTCGATTTGCATCTCGAGCGCTTCTTCGGCGGGCTGGAAAAGCTGCGCATGACCATTCCCTTCGATCGCGACAGCGTGACAGAAATCCTGCACAATTGCGTGGCGCTGTCCGGTCATCACGCCGCCTATGTCGAAATGCTGTGCACACGCGGCGCCTCGCCGACTTTCAGCCGCGACCCGCGCCAGGCGGTCAACCGCTTCATGGCGTTCGCCGTGCCGTTCGGCTCGGTCGCCAATGCCGAGCAGTTGCAGCGCGGCCTGCGTGTCGCCATCAGCGACAAGATGCGCATTCCGCCGGCCTCGATCGACCCGGCGATCAAGAACTACCACTGGCTCGATCTGGTGCGCGGCCTCTACGATGCCTATGATCGCGGCGCCGAGACCGCGTTGATCCTCGACTTCAACGGCAATGTCGCCGAGGGTCCGGGCTTCAACGTCTTCTGCGTCAGGGACGGCAAGCTGTCGACGCCTTCCATTGGCGTGCTGCCGGGCATAACCCGCCGCACCGTCTTCGATCTCTGCGCCGAACAAGGTCTTGCCGCCACCGCGGCCGATGTCAGCGTCACTGCATTGCGCGAGGCCGACGAGGTCTTCATCACCTCGACCGCGGGCGGCATCATGCCGGTGACCGAGATCGACGGCGCGGCGATCGCCAACGGCAAGGTCGGACCGATCACCAGCCGGCTGATGGCGCTCTATTGGGAGAAGCACGAGGATCCGGCGTGGTCGTCTCAGGTGAATTATCCCTGATAATTCAGGCGTCTTTTTCGAAAGATTCCGGTCGCCTCTGGAAAATCAGAGGACGGACCGTATATGCCCGAAAGCGGAGAAGCCTCCGCTTTCACGCAAAATCACGCCCGCAGGGGCAAGGACTCCAAGATCATGACATCAAAGGTTTGGTTCATCACCGGATCGTCGAAGGGCTTTGGTCGCGTCTGGGCCGAGGCTGCACTCGCGCGCGGCGACAGCGTCGCGGCCACCGCCCGCGATGCCGGCACGCTCGCCGATCTCGTCGAGAAATACGGCGACAGGATTGCCGCGATAAAGCTCGACGTCACCGACAAGAAAGCCGTCGATGCCGCAGTCGCCGAGGCGCACAAGCGTTTTGGCCGGCTCGACGTCGTCGTCAACAATGCCGGCTACGGCCATTTCGGCGCCATCGAGGAGGTCAGCGAACAGGAAGCTCGCGACCAGATCGAAACCAATGTCTTCGGCGCGCTGTGGGTCACTCAGGCCGCACTGCCGATCATGCGGGCGCAGCGTTCCGGCCACATCATCCAGATTTCGTCGATCGGCGGCGTCAATGCCTTTGCCTCGCTCGGCCTCTACCACGCCTCGAAATGGGCGCTGGAGGCCTTCAGCCAGTCGCTGAGCATCGAGGTCGCGGAATTCGGCATCCATGTGACGCTGGTCGAACCGGGCGGCTTCTCCACCGACTGGGCCGGCCCGTCGGCCAAGATCTCTCAGCCGATCGAGGCCTATGCGCCCGCCCGTGCGAAGATGGCAGAGCGCCGCGCCAATTCCGTTGCCGGCGATCCAGAGGCCACCGGGCCGGCGATGCTGGCCATTGTCGACGCCGCCGAGCCACCGCTCAGGGTGTTCTTCGGCGACGGCGGCCTGCCGATGATACGCCAGGAATACGCCAACCGACTCGCCACATGGGACAAGTGGGACCACGTTTCCGTTATGGCGCAAGGCGCCAAGAAGAACCGCAAAGCTAACGCCTAGTGAGCTTGGCTACGCCGCCACGGCGGCGTAGCTCCTGCCCTCTGGTTGCCGCACAGCTATGCCGAATAGATCCACTGCTCCGGCACGCGCACCGAGATTTCTTCGCGGACCCTGACCGTTCCGGGCTTCTCGACCCAGGCGACGACGCCGCGCAGCCGTTTCGCGACTTTTGGGAACAACAGCGCGCCGGCTTCGACGTCGGCCATTCCGGCGTTTTCGGCGAGCGACCGGCCGGCGATGCGGCAAGGTCCGTTCTGTGCGTCAATCTTGATGGTGACGCCGCCCTTGAAGAACAGCAGCGTGCCGGCCGGCAGCATCGAGAGGTTCGGCACCCCTTCGATCACAAGATTGGCGCCGATCCACTCCGGCCTGATCTCGGCCAGGCCCATGCGTTGGGCAACAACCGCCAGTTCGTCCGCTGCCACTATGGACAATTGCCGTTCGTTGCGCATTTCGGTGCCGCGCGGATACCAGGGCTCGCGCCCGCCCGCGCGGCGTGTCGGTCCGGCATGAAAATCGCCTGCTATGCCATCGAAATCCAGCAGCAATTCGTCCACCGGGCGCGTCTGAAAATGATCCGCCGGCGCCACGTAAAGCGCTGCCGCCTTGGCGGCAAGCTTTCGCGCGGGGATGATTTCGATCGGCTTTTCAGCCTCGGGGAAGAGATCCAGCATGGCGTTCTTTTCTCTCGTCATCCAGCGAATTAGCCGGGCGGACTTCGCGGCGTCCAGTCGAAAGTGCTGATCGTCCGATCAACGTCACCGATGGGATGGCGATCGCCAGGCGAGTGCCGTTCGCACCAGCCTAACGCAACAAGGCGTATTGAGCGCCAAAGTGTATTCCGAGCACAGGAACGGAGCGTACTTTTGGGTACGTGAGTTCAGCCCTACCGCGACGCGGGGAAGCGTAGCCATTCGCCGGGCGGCCTCACCTGAATATCGACATAGCTAGAGCATCCGCAGCAGCGCACCGCCTATCGAATACCCCGCGCCAAAGGCGCAGATCAGGCCGAAATCGCCAGGCTTCATGTCGGCGTGGTTTTCCGACAGCGCGACGATGGCGCCGGCGCCCGCCGTGTTGCCCAGCCGCTCCAGCACCATCGGCGCGCGGTCGTGGTCGACCTCGTGGCCGAACGACAGTTTCAGGATCATCGCATTCATGCGTGCATTGGCCTGATGCAGCCAGAAGCGCCTGATCGCCTGCGGCGTCAGCCCGTGCTCGGCCAGGAATTCGACGATGAATTTCTGCCCGGCAACGGTGACTTCCTTGAACACCTTGTTGCCGACCTGCTTGATCAGATTGCCTTCCAGATTGATCATGTAAGGATCATCCTGGGCGGTGCGGGTGTGATAGCCCAGATTGGTGCGGATGTTGTTCGACATCTGCGTCCAGACGCGCGTGTCGAGCACTTCGAAGCGCCCCGGCCGCTTGTCGCCCTTGGCCAGCCCTTCGACCACCATCGACACCGAAGCGTCGCCGAAGATGAAATGCGTCTGCCGGTCGCGAAAATTGAGATGGCCGGTGATGATCTCGGGCGTCGTCACCAGAATGCGCTTGTGCGCGCCCGACCGCACCAAATTGACGGCTATGTGCAAGGCGGCCGCCGCCGAAGAACAGCCAAGCCCCATGTCAAAGCCCGCGCCCTTCGTCCCCAGCGCCTCCTGCATTTCGATGGCGATCGCCGGATAGGGCCGCTGGTGATGCGAGGCCGAGCAGATCACCAGGTCTATATCCGACGGCTGCAGCCCGGCATGGTCGAGGGCCTTCTTCGCCGAGGCTATGCCGAACTCGGCCTCCAGCGACAGCGCATCGTCGGGCCGTGCGGGAATGCGCGGCGCCATCCGAGTCGGGTCGAGGATGCCCTCGCGCTCGATCACATGACGGGTGCGCACGCCCGAGGCGTGGACGATGAAGTCGCTGTCCGATTTCGGCAGCGGCGGCTCGCCAGTATCCTGGCG
>NZ_RZTC01000030.1:44937-50875 GCF_004023165.1 Mesorhizobium sp. M7A.F.Ca.MR.176.00.0.0
GTCGACCCAGGCATTGAAGCTGGCGACCAGTTCTTCATTGGTGATTGTGGGTTCGGGGATTTCAACGCCGATGCCGCTGATGATGACGCGATGCATGTCCAGTCCGTCCCATCCGCAGGCGCTGCGGCTTCATGTGGGCGCCGGAACGCTCCGGCGCAACAGTTTTCTCACCGAGGCGGTTTACGCCGGCTTAAACCAAAGATCTGGGCCGACTGAAGCCGATCCCTCGACATGGCCACAGCCAAAGCCAAGCGGCCCTAAGGCGCCGCGCGACATGGATAATCAAGCTCGTTTTGCGACAATGAAAATGCGCGGAAAGGGCAAGAGCACCTTGCCATCAGCCGTCTTTGGATAGGCCTTGGCGATCTTGGCCGTGTAACATTCGAGGAACATCGCCCTCTCCTCGGCATCCAGCGGATCGAGGAACGGCTTCAGGCCCGTCGATTTCACCCATTCGACGATCGCCTGCGCGTCGGCAAGCGGATGGTTGTAGATGGTGTGCCAGATATCAAGCCGGTCGCTGAGCGGCGACAGCAGGTCATAGTAGAACGACACCGGCGGCAACGGCCCGCGTGCCGCGCCCTTGAGCTTTTCGGCAAATGGCATTTCGGCGGCGGTCTCCCGCATCAGGCGGTGGGAGTCCTCGCCCAGATTGTCGGGCATCTGGACGGCAAGCGCACCGCCTGGGGCGAGGAAGCCCATCAGCCGCTGGAACACCGCCGGATGGGTAGGCAGCCATTGGAACACAGCATTGGCGAAGATCACGTCGACCGGCTCCGCCGGCTGCCATTCGGAGGCATCGGCGAGATCAAAGGTGACCTCGGGCAGGCGCGCCCTCGCCTTCTCGATCATGTCGGGCGAAGTGTCGAAGCCGCTCACCTGGGCATCCGGCCAGCGCTCGACAAGCAGTTCGGTCGAGTTGCCAGGCCCGCAGCCGATGTCGACGACCCGGCGCGGGAAGTCCACCGGCACCTGCGCGACCAAATCCCGCGCGGGCCGCGTGCGCTCGTCTTCGAATTTCAGATATTGGGCGGCGGACCAATCAGCCATTTGAGCTCCTCATGCTGGTTGAGATCGCCGCCCTAAAACCCCTTACCGCGTCAGCCTCTTGTAGGTCATGCGGTGCGGGTTGACGGCATCAGGCCCGAGGCGACGGATCTTGTCCTGCTCGTAATCCTCGAAATTGCCTTCGAACCATTCGACATGGCTGTCGCCCTCGAAGGCGAGGATGTGCGTCGCCAGGCGATCAAGGAACATACGATCGTGCGAGATGATGACGGCGCAGCCGCCGAAGTTTTCCAGCGCGTCTTCGAGTGCCGCCAGCGTTTCGGTGTCGAGATCGTTGGTCGGTTCGTCGAGCAGCAGCACATTGCCGCCGGTCTTCAACATCTTGGCCAGATGCACGCGGTTGCGCTGGCCGCCGGACAGATTGCCGACCTTCTGCTGCTGGTCGCCGCCACGGAAGTTGAACGACGCGCAATAGGCGCGCGTGTTGGCCTCGAACTTGCCGAGCTTGACCACTTCGGCGCCGCCGGAAATCTCTTCCCACACCGTCTTTGACGGATCGAGCGCATCGCGGCTCTGGTCGACATAGCCGAGCTTGACCGTTTCGCCGACGCGGACCGAGCCCGCATCCGGCTTTTCCTGGCCGGTGATCATGCGAAACAGCGTCGTCTTGCCGGCGCCGTTCGGGCCGATGACGCCGACGATGCCGCCGGGCGGCAGCTTGAATTCCAGGCCGTCGATGAGCAGCGTGTCGCCAAAGCCCTTCGACAGGCCTTCCGCCTCGATCACCACATTGCCGAGCCGCTCGCCATGCGGAATGACGATCTGCGTATCGCTCGGACGCCGCTTGTCGGCTGCATCCAAAAGATCCTGGAACGCCTGGATACGCGCCTTGGACTTGGTCTGGCGAGCCTTCGGGCTCGACTGGATCCATTCGCGCTCGCGGCCGATGGCGCGCTGGCGGGCATCGTCCTCGCGGCCTTCCTGCTTGAGGCGCTTGGCCTTGGCTTCGAGGTATTTGGTGTAGTTGCCCTCATAAGGAATGCCGCGGCCGCGATCGAGTTCGAGGATCCAGCCGGTGACATTGTCGAGGAAGTAGCGGTCGTGGGTGATGATCATCACGGCGCCCGGATAGGCACGCAGATGCTTTTCCAGCCACGCCGTGGTCTCGGCGTCGAGATGGTTGGTCGGTTCGTCGAGCAGCAGAAGGTCGGGCTGGCGCAGCAGAAGCTGGCAAAGTGCGACGCGGCGGCGTTCGCCGCCCGAAAGCTTGGTGACTTCCGAATCCTTGGGCGGGCAGCCCAGCGCTTCCATCGCCATCTCGACCTGCTGTTCGAGATCCCAAAGGTTGAGCCGGTCCATTTCGTCCTGGAGCTTGGCTGACTCGTCGGCCGTCTCGTCGGAATAGTTCATCATCAATTCGTTATAGCGTTCGATGACGGCGGTCTTGGCGGCGACGCCTTCCATGATATTTTCGAACACGGTCTTGTCCGGATCGAGCGCAGGCTCCTGCGCCAGGTAGCCGACAGTGGCGCCTTCGGCCAGCCAGGCTTCGCCGTTCCACTCCTTGTCGAGCCCGGCCATGATCTTGAGGATCGTCGACTTGCCCGAACCGTTGGGGCCGAGGATGCCGATCTTGGCGTCGGGATAGAAGGAGAGATGGACATTCTCGAGCACCTTCTTGGTGCCATAGGCCTTGTTGAGGCCGGCCATGTGATAGATGAACTGGCGTGCCACGCGCGCTTTCCCTGAAAAAACTGACTGGCCCAGAAAACTGACTGGATCTGTCGAATTGAGTGGAGGTTGGCCGCTATGTAGGCGATGCGGCGGCGAACGGCAATCGCTTTTGCCATATCTGCCCGGTCACACGCGGAAGTGTCCGCCAATCGCCGAAGTTTTCCACCAGCACGAAGCGTGCTGAAATCTCCGGTTAACTCTTCGGCGTCAAAACAGGGTCGGAGTGGAATCGCTCACTATCCGCGATTTCGAGAAAGAGATCGGGTCGACGGCATTGCTGAACAGTTTCCTGCTCCTTGCCGAAGCGGTCGTCTACTTCAGCGTCATGGTGACGCTTTTCCGCTTCCGGAGGCGCATCGGCCTCGGCGTATTCATCTGCGCGCTCGGTGTCATGCACTTCCTCGAGACCTATCTCGCCAGCGTCTTTTACGTCGCTCTGCCGTTCGGCCTGGTCTCGCCTGGCTCGGCGGTGCTGTTTTCCGGCAAGCTGGTCATGCTTTTGCTGCTCTATATGAAGGAGGACGCTGCAACCGTGCGTCAGCCGATCTACGGCCTGCTGCTCGGCAATGCGCTGATGATCGGGCTGGTGCTGCTGCTGCGCCTGCACGTCATCGCGGCACTTCCCGACGGCAGGCTTCCAGACATCGGCTTCATCGACCAGATGGGCTGGCTGATGGTGTGGGGCACGACGCTGCTGTTCGTCGATGCCATCCTGATCATCCTGCTGTACGAAAAGCTTGGTCGGTATCTTCGCAAGGCGCCGTTCGCGCGCATCCTGATTTCCGTCGCTTGCGTGCTGACCTTCGACCAGGCCGGTTTTTTCACCGCCCTGCATTTCGTTGCCGGCGCGCCGATGGCCGTCTTTTTCGGCGGCTGGTTCGCCAAGATGGCGGCGGCGGTGACCTTCAGCACCATGCTCGTTGCCTATCTCAAATGGTTCGAGGAGCGCCAAGTCACTGCGCCGCGCGGATTGACCGATATCTTCGATACGCTGACCTATCGCGAACGCTACGAAGCGCTGGTCGAACATGTCGGCCGCGACGGGCTGACAGGCCTGCTGCATCGCGGGCGCTTCGACGCCGACGGTGAAGCCGCCGTCCAGGTCAGCCTGCGTACCGCCAGGCCGCTCAGCCTGCTGATCATCGATGTCGACCATTTCAAATCGATCAACGACCGTTTCGGCCATGCCGAAGGCGACAAGGTGCTGAAGGCGGTCGCTGCCCTGCTTGGGGAGACGGCAAGCGCCGAAGACCAGGTGTTCCGCATCGGCGGCGAGGAATTCGCCATCCTCAGTTCTCGTCCGCACCCGGTCGCCAGGCTGTTCGGCGAAAGCATTCGCCACGCGGTCAAGGGCTCGGCCGCCACCAGCCGCTTCGAGCTCACCGTCAGCGCCGGCGTTTCCAGCGTCAGCGAAACCACGCGCTGCCTAGCCGACCTGTTCGCGCTTGCCGACCAGCGTCTCTACAAGGCGAAGTCGACCGGCCGCGACCGCGTCGTCGGCGAGCCGGGCGGCCACGAAGCCGACACGGCCGCTGCATGGACAAAGTCCGCGCGGATTTAGTTCGTTACGACTTCCTCTGCCGTCGAATGCCCGTCACGGTTGAAACCGCCATCAGCGCGATCGCCAGCCATTTCAGCGCCGTGATAATCGGCCCGGCCTCGATATCGTAGGCAATGAACAGCAGGATGCCCGGCACCAGCAGGCCGCATAGGATCATCATGATGCGGTTGATCTGCCACGAGACTTTCGACGCCAACGCCTCGTCGCCGGGCGCGGAAACAAGTGCTGCTCGCATCGTCTTGCCGCCGACCAGCATGGCCGAAAGACGCATCGAGATCGGCGGGCCGAGCCCGATGATCAAGAAAGCGCAAGCGGCCAGCAGCGAGGAGAATTTCAACGCGCTGGTGTCCGCCGGCACCGGAAACAGCAACGTCGCCAGCGGCAGGAAGGCGCCGAAAATGCCGATCGCCGCGATAATGATGAAGATCACCGCATTGACGATCGTGAACAGCTGGTACGTGCCGACGCCGATCGGTTCGGAGAGCGTTCGCATGCGTGCCCATTCGGCGTCGGTATACGAAAAGCCCGGCCATTCCATGCGGGCATCGTTTATCGAGACCATGCCCTTGGCCCAGAAAGCCAGCCGCGCCAGCGCGCTGCTCGTCATGCCATCCATTGCCGCCCCCGCCAGAATGATGCGCTCGCAGCATAGCACCAGGGCACGGCAGGGCGACAGTCCGGTACCTCTGTTGAGAGTTACTGGAAGCCGATCGCGTCGACATTGCCGGTTGGGCAGCCGGCCTTGTTGGTCGGCACCGAAGCCAGCAGCAGGTCCTTGAGCGCGCTGTTCGGGCCGATCGGACCGGCGAGGCCGAGCGTCAGTTCGCCGATCAGCCGCCTGCCGCTCGACGGATCGATGACGCAGGACACGCGCACCCGGTCGCCTGCCCCCGCCCCGAAGGCGCTGTCGAAAGCGCCGCGGATCTGGTCCGCCGTCAGCTTTCCACCGATGTTCTTGGCAAAGAGATCGCGCACCGGCGAGCTGTTCACCGCACGCATTAAATTGAGCGCATCGGAGAAATAATCCTGCTGGCTCTTGCCGTAGCAGGTGCCGTGCTTGATCCATTCATGCCGTTCGAGCTGCGAAGCGGTTCCCGGCATCACCTGATCGAGTTCCGTGCGGGTGTTGGCGTCAAGATTGACCGGCGGCAGGTCTTTCCAGTGGGCGGGATTGTCGTTGGCCTTGTCGCTCGATGTCGCCTGGCAGTAGAAATTGCCGTTCGGCTGCGGCCACAACCCATGCAAGGTGAAATGCGTCGCGTCGAAATCACCGGCGTTCTGCGTCTTGCATTCGGTCTTGTTCGACTTTGTCTCGCAAAACGCCGGCTGCCAGCTCAGCGCGAAGACGTATTCGGGCTTTCCCCACGCCGCCGGCTTGCCTTGGCCGTCAGGTGCGGCCGGCACGGTCGCCGCGCTGCTGCCGGAAACATGGCCGCAACTGACCTTCACCCAGCGGCGCTCCGGATCGGCGCCCGGCACCAGGATAAGGTAGTGCGTCGGCGCATCCTTGTTGCCGGCAAGCAGCTGGTAGCTCTTCCCGGCATCGGTCGAGACATTGCCGGGGTTCTTGCCGTTCTTGATCGCTTGCGTCGCCGGACAAGCAGCGTCGGCGACGAAGCTGCCGCTCATCTTGAC
>NZ_RZTC01000030.1:50885-62075 GCF_004023165.1 Mesorhizobium sp. M7A.F.Ca.MR.176.00.0.0
ATCTTGACGTCGGCACGCGCCGCCCCGGCCAGCGACGCCGCCAGCATGGCCAATCCGAAAATGACAGCACTTCGCATGGAAAATCCCCGGCTGGACAAGTGGGCGACAGACTGAAGCTGTCTCCATGTCAGAATTGCGATATTTTGCTGGCCAAACGCAAGAAACATCGTCGCGAAAAGCGGGTTTGCCGGATTGACGCATAATGTGGGCCGGCGCAAACAAAGCCAGCGACGATAATGCAAGGGCGGACCAGGCGGCATGTCATTCAGCCAGCAGCGCGTGGTTGCCTCGCCGACCGGTGCCGATCTCAATCTTTTCGTCAGGCAGGCCGATGGCCGGGCACGCGCCGTCGTCCAGATCAATCACGGGCTGGCCGAGCACGCAGCGCGCTATGCCCGCTTTGCCGATTATCTTGGCTCCCGCGGCTTCCACGTCTATGTCCACGATCATCGCGGCCATGGCGCGACCAAGGCGCCCAACACGCCGCTCGGCAGGTTCGCCGACAGGGACGGCCCGGCCAAGGTGATCGCCGACGTCGGCGCCATCCATGACCTCATCGCCAGCGAACAGCCAAACAGACCGGTCATCCTGTTTGGTCATTCGATGGGCGCATCCGTGGCGTTGAATTTCCTTTTAAGTCATTCGCCACGCGTCCATGCCGCCGCGATCTGGAACGGCAATTTCTCCCAAGGCCTGCTCGGGCAGGTGGCGCTGGGCGTCCTTGCCTGGGAGAGAATGCGGCTCGGCTCCGACGTGCCATCGCGTCTGTTGCCGAAGCTCACCTTCCAGGCCTGGGGCAAAGCGGTGCCCAATCACCGCACATTGTTCGACTGGCTGTCGCGAGATGAGGCGGAAGTGGCGAAATACATTGCCGATCCGCTCTGCGGCTGGGATGCCTCGGTATCGATGTGGCGCGACGTCGTCGGCATGGCGCTGAACGGCGGCAAGGATGCCGGCTTTGCCGGTATCCGACGCGACCTGCCCGTCAGCATCGTCGGTGGCGAAAAGGATCCCGCCTCGGATTATGGCAAAGGGATCACGCATCTTGCCAGCCGCATGCGCGCCATGGGCTTTTCGAATCTGGTTTCAAAGGTTTACGCCGACACCCGCCACGAAAGCCTGAACGAGGTGAATCGCGACATCATCATGGATGATTTCGCCATTTGGGCCGACGAAGTCCTCAAAGCGTGACGGATTGGCCCATTGCAAGAGCCGTGACAGCCGTTGCAGGGCTTGATAGAGGCTCTGGTTTCGCAGCAATCACGGTGATTGCGGCAATCACGGTGATTCATGGCTGAGCCCCCGCTGAAAGGCGTCCGCGTCGTCGAACTCGCCCGCATCCTTGCCGGGCCATGGGCCGGGCAGTTGCTTGCCGATCTCGGCGCCGATGTCATCAAGGTCGAAAGCCCCGATGGCGGCGACGACACCCGCAAATGGGGGCCACCCTTCGTCATGGGCAAGGACGGCGAGAACCTGTCGGCCGCCTATTATCATTCCTGCAATCGCGGCAAGCGCTCCATCGCCATCGATTTCTCGACACCGGAAGGCGCCGAGACCGTGCGCCGGCTGGTCGCCACCTCGGACGTGCTGATCGAGAACTTCAAGCTCGGCGGCCTGAAGAAATACGGCCTCGACTATGACAGCCTGCGCCAGATCAACCCGCGCCTCGTCTATTGCTCGATCACCGGCTTCGGCCAGGACGGACCCTATGCGCCGCGCGCCGGCTACGACTTCATCATCCAGGCCATGGCCGGCATGATGTCGATCACCGGCGAGGTCGGCCGCGAGCCGCAAAAGGCCGGCGTCGCCATCTCCGACATCTTCACCGGCCTTTATTCGGTCATCGCCATCCAGGCAGCACTGCGCCATGCCGAGCAGACCGGCGAAGGCCAGCACGTCGACATGGCGCTTTTCGACACCCAGATCTCGGCCCTCGGCAACCAGAATTTGAACTATCTCGTCTCCGGCCAATCGCCGGTGCAGATGGGCAACGCACACATGAACATCGCCCCGTATGAGGTTGTGCCGGTCCGGGATGGGCACATCATCCTGGCGGTCGGCAATGACGGCCAGTTCGCCAAATTCTGCGCCGCTGTCGGACTGGACGACCTGCCTGCCAATCCCGACTTCGCCACCAATCCTGCCCGGGTCGCCAACCGGGTCAAGCTGCGCGAGCGCATGATCGAGGCGCTGAAGATTTTTGACCGCGATCCGCTGCTGGCCAAGCTGGAAGCGGCCAGCGTGCCGGCGAGCCCGATCAACACGATCGGCCAGATGTTTGCCGATCCGCAGACCATCGCGCGCGGCATGCGGCTCGATCTCGACGACGGCCATGGCAATCTTCTGCCTTCGGTGCGTGCGCCGATGGTGATGTCCGGCACGCCGCTGGTCTATGAGCGCCCCTCGCCACGCCTGGGCGAGCACACGCAAGAAATCCTTGCCGAACTGGAGAAGTCTGGACAATGAAGACCGGCGGACAACTCATCGTCGACGCGCTCGAAGCCAATGGCACCGACCGCATCTATTGCGTGCCGGGTGAATCCTATCTGGCAGTGCTCGACGCGCTGCACGACTCTGCGATCCGCACCATCGTCTGCCGCCAGGAAGGCGGTGCCGCGATGATGGCCGATTGCCACGGCCGCCTGACCGGCAAGCCCGGCATCTGCTTCGTCACCCGCGGCCCCGGCGCCACCAACGCCTCGGCTGGCATCCACATCGCCATGCAGGATTCGATACCAGTCATCCTGTTCATCGGCCAGGTCGCCAGCCACGCCAAGGAGCGCGAAGCGTTCCAGGAGGTGGACTACAAGAGGTTCTTTGGCGACATCGCCAAATGGGTGGTCGAGATCGACGACGCCTCGCGCATCCCCGAATTCGTCACCCGCGCTTTCGCTGTGGCGACGTCAGGCCGCCCCGGCCCGGTGGTGATCTCGCTCCCGGAAGACATGCTGACCAGCATCGTCGAGGCGCCCATCGCCTTGCCGCACACGCCGGTGGAAACACGGGCCGGCGAAGCGGAGCTCGATGCGCTGGAAAAGCTGCTGGCTAAGGCCAAGCGGCCGTTCGTCATCCTCGGCGGCACGCGCTGGGACGCCGAGGCGGTTGCACAAATGCGCACGATCGCCGAGGCCTGGTCGCTGCCGGTCGGCTGCTCCTTCCGCCGCCAGATGCTGTTCGATCATCTGCATCCGAACTATGCCGGCGATGTCGGCATCGGCATCAATCCGAAGCTGGCGACAGCGATCAAGCAGGCCGATCTCGTGCTGCTGATCGGCGGCCGCATGGGCGAAATGCCCTCCTCGGACTACACGCTGCTGAAAAGCCCCTACCCCGACCAAACGCTGGTGCATATCCATGCCGACGCCGGCGAACTCGGCCGCGTCTACAGGCCGACACTGGCGATCAACGCCTCGCCGTCCGCCTTCATCGACGCTTTCGCCAGGCGCAAGCCGGCCTCCGCACCCGTCTGGGCAGCCGAAACGCCAAAGCTGCATGCCGCCTATCTCGACTGGTCGACGCCACCGGAAGGCGGCCCCGGCTCGGTCCAGATGGGGCCGATCATGAACTACCTCGAAAAGATGTTGCCCGACGACGCCATCCTCACCAACGGCGCCGGCAACTACGCCACCTGGGTGCATCGTTTCCACCGCTTCCGCCGCTTCGCCACTCAAGGTGCGCCGACGTCAGGCTCGATGGGCTATGGCACGCCTGCGGCCGTCGCCGCCAAGGAGCTGTTCCCGGAGCGCACCGTGGTCGCTTTCGCCGGCGACGGCTGCTTCCTGATGAACGGGCAGGAATTCGCCACCGCCGTGCAGTATGACCTGCCTATCATTGTGGTCGTCGTCAACAACGGCATCTACGGCACCATCCGCATGCACCAGGAGCGCGAATATCCCGGCCGCGTCGTCGCCACCGATCTCAAGAACCCCGATTTCGCGGCCTTGGCCCGCGCCTATGGCGGCCATGGCGAAACGGTCGACAAGACCGCCGATTTCGCTCCCGCCTTCGAACGTGCCCGCGCCAGCGGCAAGCCGGCGATCGTGGAAATCCGCCTCGACCCCGAAGCGATCACACCGACCAAGACGATGACGCAGATACGCGACAAGGCGTAGTCCAAACAAAAAGAGGCGGTCGCCCGCCCCTTTTTGTCATGCGGCTTGCGCTATTTCGCGGCCTCGACCTGGCCACGGATTTCGCCGTCCTTGTTGGCTGCCGTGTGCACGTTGACATAGTCCTTGCCGGCCATCAGGTCGGCGGCCTGCGCGTCGGTCAGCACGACCGACCCTTTGATCGGGCTCTTGAGCTTGCCCTTGAACGGGATCGCCACCCCGGCGTTTTCACCCATCGCTGCTGGGCCGTGAATATGCCCGGCGGTCGCCGGCCCGCTGAGGCCGGAATACTTGACGTTCCAGCTGAGTTTCTTCGTGGCCGTGTCGAAGGTAAGAGCTGCGGTGCCCTTGCCTTTCGTGGTCACCGGCGGGTTCTGCTGGGCGCCGTCGAGCGTCGCTTTCAGCTTCACCGTCTCGGCCAGGGCCGGCGCTGCCGTAAGGAAAGACACCGAGATGGCCAGTGCCGAAAGCATCGGCGCCAAGGATTGGATACGCATGAGAATCTCCGTTTGCTGATGACATCCAGCCACGGCTCCCCGGCGCGCGGATGTATCGGCACAAGGCTTATAAGAGCGAATGGCTGCGCGCGAGTAACACTTACGTGCAGACTAATGGACCGCGCGCTACCGGCGGCGTCAGACGGCTGCCAGCGCCTGCGTCAGGTCGGCGATCAGATCATCCGGGTGCTCCACGCCGATCGACAGCCTGACCGTGGTCTCCAGCACGCCGATGCGTTCGCGCACCTCGAAGGGTATGCCCGAATGGGTCATGGCCGCGGGGTGGCTGGCCAAGGATTCCGTTCCGCCCAGGCTCACCGCCAGCTTGAAGATCTGCAGGTTGTTGAGAAAGGCGAAAGCCGCCTTCTCGCCGCCCTTGATATCGAAGGAGAAGGTCGAGCCGGCACCAGTGCATTGCGCCCTGTAGGTGCGGCCAGCCGGCGTTTCCTCGCCCAGGAACGGAAGGTAATGCACCTTCTCGACCTTGGCATGGTCGCGCAGGAATTCGGCGACCAGGCGCGCATTGTCGTTGGCCCGCTCCATGCGGATCGACAGCGTCTCCAGCGAGCGGCCAAGCATCCAGCAGGAATGCGGGTCGAGCTGCGTGCCGATCGCGCCGCGCAGCGCCTTGATCGGCTTGGTGACCGCCTTGCTGCCCATGGCGGCGCCCGCGATGAGATCGGAATGGCCGCCGACATATTTGGTCAGCGAATAGACGGACACGTCGGCGCCATGTTCGATGGGCCGCTGGAACACCGGGCCGAGCAGCGTGTTGTCGCACACGACGATCGGCGTCGACCCTTGGCTCGCGCCGATCTCGTCGGCGATCTTGCGCATCAGCGCGATGTCGACCAGGCTGTTGGTCGGGTTTGACGGCGTCTCGATCAGGAGGACCGACACGCGGCCCTTCGCGACGGCCGCATCGGCGGCGGAGCGCACCGCCGTCTCGTCGACGCCGTCCGCGAAACCGACCGCGCCGATACCGAAACCGGAGAGCGTGCGCGTCAGAAGCGTCTCGGTGCCGCCGTAAAGCGGCTGCGAATGAAGGATGACGTCGCCCGGCCTGATATAGGCGAGCAGCGTGGTGGCGATCGCCGACATGCCCGATGAAAACAGGATGCAGGCATCCGTCCCTTCATAGATTGCCAGACGGTCCTCGACGATCTCGCTGTTGGGATGGTTGAAGCGCGAATAGACAAGGCCAGACGCCGTGCCGCTCGGCGGCTCCTTACGGCCGGAGGTGTAATCGAAGAAGTCGCGTCCTTCTTCCGCCGACTTGAACACGAAGGTCGAGGTCAGGAACACCGGCGGCTTGACCGCGCCCTCCGAAAGCTGCGGATCGAAGCCATAGCTCAGCATCAGCGTCTCCGGGTGGAGCTTGTGGTTGCCGATATGGGTTTTCGACGGGCGTGGCGCGGTCATGATCTTTCCTGCCTGTTCGAGTGAAATAGTGAACGGCAATTTATGCGATCCCGTTCCGCCGGTCCTTGCTATTTTTGGGCTCGCATGGCTGCATTCCCGCAACAAATTGCCCAGAGAGACCGAAAGTGCAGCAGAAGATAGCCGACGATTTCGACCTGAAAATCCTGCGCGAACTGCAGGCCGACGCCCGCATCACCAACAATGAGCTTGCCGAGCGGATCGGCCTGTCGCCATCGCCCTGCCTGAGGCGGGTGCGGCGGCTGGAGGAAACCGGAATTATCAGGGGCTACACCACGCTGGTCGATCCCTCAGCCTTCGGCTGGAGCATGGTCGCCATCGCCACCATCCGGCTCAGCCGCCAGAACGAGGACGAGATCGTGATGTTCGAGGACGCGATCCGCGGCTGGGACGAGGTGCTGGAATGCCACCTCGTCACCGGTTCGCGCGACTATGTGCTGAAAGTAGTGACGGGAAGCCTCGAACAATACGAGCGCTTCATCAAGGAAAAGATCGCGCGGCTGAAATGCGTCGCCTCGATCGAGACCAGCCTCGTCATGAACACCATAAAGGAACGGCGCCTCTGACATTTCTGCCGGTGGCGCCGCGTCTCAAGATCATGCGCAGTAGGCTTACTTGACCGCCTTGTCGGTGATGGCGGTGGTGTAGGCGCCAGTCGGCTCCTTGGTGATGATCTTCTGGTCGAGCAACGCCTTGGCGGTGCGCTCGTAGGTAGCCGGGTCGAGCTTGCCGTCGGCATTGTCGATCAGCTTGGCGACTTCGCTCATCATGCGCTTCTGGTGGTTCTCGTCCTGGCCACCGCCGTCCATGACGATGCCAGCGGCTTCGTCATTGTTGTCGATGGCGTATTTCCAGCCCTTCATCGAGGCGCGCACGAACCGCACCATCTTGTCTTCGAAGGCCGGGTCCTTGAGCTTGTCTTCCGACGCATAGAGCCCGTCCTCAAGCAGGTCGTTGCCCATGGCCGAGTAGTTGAACACGGTCAGCTGTTCGGGCTTGTAGCCGGCGTCGATCAACTGCCAGTACTCGTTGTAGGTCATGACCGAGATACAATCCGCCTGCTTCTGGATCAGCGGTTGCACGTCGAAGCTCTGCTTCAAGACGGTGACGCCGTCCGGGCCGCCGTCGGTCTTGAGGCCGAGCTTGTTCATCCAGGCGTAGAACGGATATTCGTTGCCGAAGAACCAGACACCGAGCGTGTGACCCTTGAAGTCGGCTTCGGTCTTGATCGGGCCGTCCTTCGGGCAGACCAGCTCCATGCCTGCCTTCTTGAACGGCTGGGCGATGTTGACCAGCGGCACACCCTTTTCGCGGGCGGCCAGCGCACCGCCCATCCAGTCGACGATGACATCGGCGCCGCCGCCGGCGATCACCTGCTCGGGCGCGATATCGGGACCGCCCGGCTTGATGTCGACGTCGAGACCTTCGGCCTCATAGAAACCCTTGGCCTTGGCGACATAGTAGCCGGCAAACTGAGCCTGCGTGACCCATTTCAGCTGCAACGTCACCTTGTCGGCGGCCATTGCCTGGAACGCGGCGAGCGACATCGCGCCGGCCAGAACGGGAATAATCAGTCTTTTCATTTTTTTACCCTCTGAAGTTAGTGCCCTAAACCCACCGCCCCTATCCACCACGGACAGAGGGATGCCAAAACGTGACGGCTCTTTCGACAAGAGCGACCACGCCATAAAAGACCGAACCCGCAAGTGCTGCAACTGCGATTTCGGCCCAGACCATGTCGATGTTCATCCGCCCGACCTCGGTCGAGATGCGGAAGCCCATGCCGACGACGGGCGTGCCGAAGAACTCGGCGACGATGGCGCCGATCAGCGCCAGCGTCGAGTTGATCTTCAGCGCGTTGAAGATGAAGGGAGCGGCGGCCGGCAGCCTGAGCTTCAGCAGCGTCGGCCAGTAGCCCGACGCATAGGTGCGCATCAGGTCGCGCTCCATATGGCCGGAGGCGGCCAGACCGGCGACCGTGTTCACCAGCATCGGGAAGAAAGTCATGATGATGACAACAGCCGCCTTGGACTGCCAGTCGAAGCCGAACCACATCACCATGATCGGGGCGACGCCGATGATCGGCAGCGCCGAGACCATGTTGCCGATAGGCAAGAGCCCGCGCCGCAGGAACGGCACACGGTCGGCGAGGATTGCGGTGATGAAGCCGGCGCCGCTGCCCACCACATAGCCGAAGATCACCGCCTTGAAGATGGTCTGCCGGACATCCGCGCCGAGCACCGGCAGCGAACCGGCGATGCGCGCGCCGATTGCGCTTGGCGGCGGCAACAGGATGAAGGGAATGCCGGCCCCGCGCGTCACCGCTTCCCAGATGATCAGTATCCAGGCGCCGAAGATGGCCGGGATGATCAGGCGCAACGCGGTCCGCGCCCAGCTTGCCATCGGGCGAAGGCCCGACAGGACGGCGACGCAGCGCCAGCCAAGCAGCCAGGCACCCGTGAGCAGCAGGAAATAGGGCGCCCGCGCCAGGCCCTCGAAACCGGTGATGCCGCCAATCAGCAGCCAGGCGGTCAGATGCGCGCCGATGAAAAGCACAACCGCTTCGACGACGGACGGTATTCTGGTCATCGAGATCAAAGCGGCGAGAAGCAGCACGCCGAAGATCAGCCAGGTCGTCGCCGCATAGGGATATATCAACGTCCCTGCAGGCTGCGCCAGCGCATCGACTTTCGGCGCGGCGATCGGGCCGAGCGCGACCGCGATCAGGCACAGCACGATCGCCAACACCGCCTGCCAGGAGGGTTTCAGCCAGTTCATGCCGGCCTCCCGCCCATGGCGCGGTCGACGAGGCGCCCGGCAATGCCGACAACCATGACCAGAAGTGCGGCCACCACCGAACCGGCGACCAGCGCCGACCAGATGTCGATGGACTGGCTGTAATAGGCGCCAGCCAAAAGCTTGGCGCCGATGCCGGCGACAGCGCCGGTCGGCAGTTCGCCGACGATGGCGCCGACCAGGCTTGCCGCGACCGCCACCTTCATCGATGTGAACAGGAACGGCACCGAGGCCGGCACGCGCAACTTCCAGAAGGTCTGCGCACGACTGGCATTGTAGGTGTGCATCAGGTCGAGATGCATGATCTCGGGCGAGCGCAGCCCCTTCACCATGCCGACAGTCACCGGGAAGAACGACAGATAGGTCGAGATCATCGCCTTCGGGATCAGGCCGCTGATGCCGATCGCCCCCAGCACGACGATGATCATCGGCGCCACCGCCAGGATGGGAATGGTCTGCGAGGCGATGATCCATGGCATCAGGCTACGGTCGAGCGTCGCCACATGGACAATGCCGACCGCAATGATGATGCCGAGCGCCGTGCCGAAGGCAAAGCCGAGCAGCGTCGACGACAGCGTCACCCAGGCATTGTAGACGAGGCTGCGGTTCGAGGTGATGGGCCGCAGGAAGGTGTTCTCGAAGAAATTCACCGCCACCTGATGCGGCGCCGGCAATGTCGGCTTCGGCTGCGACAGCGTCTTGCCGACGAGTTCGCTGAACGTGGAGGTCTCACCGGCGCGACGGTCGAGATCGCGCTGGAACGGCGCGTTGAGGATGACGGCGAAGGCATACCAGAGCACGACCACCCCAGCGAGGACCGAGGTGACGGGGATGAGTTTGTCGCGGAAGGTGTCCATCAGCAGGCCTCGCCGGCGAGGCGTGGGTGGCCGCTCGCTTGCCGGCGCTCAATCATCATAGCTGTGCCCTGCCCGCAGCCCGTCGCGGACGCGCGCCGCGATCGCCAGAAACTCCGGCGTCTCGCGGATGTCGAGCGGCCGCTCTCTCGGCAACGTCGATTCGATGATGTCGCTGACGCGGCCCGGCCGCGGTGACATGACGACGATGCGCGTCGACAGATAGACGGCCTCCGGAATGGAGTGGGTGACGAAGCAGATGGTCTTGTTGGTGCGTCCCCACAATTCCAGCAATTGCTCGTTGAGATGGTCGCGCACGATCTCGTCCAGCGCGCCGAACGGCTCGTCCATCAGCAGCAGGTCGGCATCGAAGGCCAGCGCACGGGCAATCGAGGCGCGCTGCTGCATGCCGCCCGAGAGCTGCCAGGGATATTTCTTCTCGAAGCCAGAGAGGTTGACGAGCTCGAGCGTGCGCTTGATACGCTCGCCTTGCTCCGCCTTGGACAGGCCCATGATCTCCAGCGGCAGCCCGACATTGCGCTCGATCGTCCGCCACGGAAACAGCGCGGCGGCCTGGAAAACATAGCCATAGGCGCGTTTCTCGCGCGCCTGCTCTGCTGTCATGCCATTGACCGAAATCGTCCCCGAGGTTGGCTTCTCCAGATCGGCGATGACGCGCAGCAGCGTGGTCTTGCCGCAGCCCGAAGGGCCGATGAAGGAGACGAACTCCCCCTTGCCGATGGTGAGATCGACGTTTGACAACGCCTGCACCGGCCCGTCATTGGTCTGGAAGGTCAGTCCGAGTTTGCTTGCCGCGACGACGGCTGGCGAAGTCCCCGTCATCGGCTGCCGCCTGCCTGTTTCCGTCCCTGCGGCGGCTGGAATCCGATTGCTTTTATCGCGATGTTGTTTTCCACTTACCCTGTCCCATTTGGCCCTGTCCCATTGACCTTGTCCCACTCGATCGACGCCCGGAGTTTCCCCGATGTCGCCCAAACCCACTTGTCATCTTATCCGCCCTGAAAGCACTTATGAAGGCAAGCAGGGATTGACCTATTTCGCCGGCATCGCCGCCGAGACCGTCGGCGCCTCCGGCATCTGCATGCACATGCTCACCATGCCGCCCGGCGCCCGCGCCAAGGCACATATGCATGAGAGCCACGAGACGGCGATCTATGTGCTCTCCGGCGAAGTCCACACCTGGTACGGCGACCGGCTCGAGCATCATATCGTGGTCAAGGCCGGCGACCTTTTCTATATTCCCGCCGGCGTGCCGCATCTGCCGGCCAATCTGAGCAGCGCTCCGTCTTCGGCCGTCATTGCGCGCACCGATCCCAACGAACAGGAAAGCGTCGTCCTGCTGCCGGAACTGGATGCACTGGTCGCGTGAGGCCAGCATCGACGGGCTAGGATCCCACCGGTCAATTGCCCGAGGTTTGCGCTGCCCCTCATCGCCCTGCCGGGCACTTCTCCCCGTATAGTGACGGGGAGAAG
>NZ_RZTC01000002.1:0-4515 GCF_004023165.1 Mesorhizobium sp. M7A.F.Ca.MR.176.00.0.0
GGATTCGTAAAAGAGATCTTCCAAGCCCTTTGTGCTGCTCTGGGCGCTTTTTTTCGTCGCCATCTCCATCTCCCACTTCGAGTTCAATGCGTCGCGGCATATGGGCTCTAACAACCAAGGCCATCCGTTGTTCCTCGCCCTCAAAGACATCGTGGGAAGCACGAGCAAGGACCCGTGGGCATCTCGCTCCGTTATGGTCGGCACAACCGGCGCCAAACGGCGCCATGTCGCCTCTGCGCCAGCCTAGCCTCGCGGCCGCTTGTTCAGCCGCCTGCCGCGCCTTAACCGGCGTTCTCGCCTGGACGATCGAAGTCGATTGCAGGCCACCCTTTCGGCGATCATGTTGACAAGACGGCGGTCGGGGGCCGCGGCGTCGGTACGACCTGTTCAGAGCTTTGTGGGCAAGCTGTTGTGAGACCAGATCGCGCGGCTTTTCGGCACATATTGCATGCCGCAATGGTCGCTCGGCTGCCTCTGCCGGTCTAAACGGGACCCCGGCCTGCGGCATCCGGATCGTTGAAGCGGATTGTTGAAAAGGTGTGTCGGGGGTGAAGTAGATCATGCGCTGCCATCGGTTGCGACGATCGAGCGACGATTGCGTCTACTGGTCGCCTGACCGCCGTTTCGCTTGTTCATCGATCCTGCGACACGCGTTCTTGAGAATCTTGAGTGCCTCGTCCTTGGTGAGGCCGCACTTTCGGGCAAAGTAGTTCGCTTCGATGGCCCGTTCGCGATCCGCCCGAGACCCGGTGTTCTGCTTGGCCTTCTTGCCCATCGAGCTATCGTCCCGATTATATCGCCTGCTGGTGATCGCGGTGGGAGGGCCCACGCGGGGATCGGGTCACCAATCTTGCAGCTCCGCTGCCTGGCTGGAACTGTGGTTTGGCGCGCTTGTTCCGAGATCGCAAAACTTCAAGAGATGCCTGGCGCCGGACTTAGCTGTGGCCATTCGGGATCTGTCATCCCATCGCTGTGACCTGCAGACGAATGCAGAGCCTCAGCAGTTTTTCGCCGCTTTCATCCCTGACCTCGACGAATAATTGCTGCCCAATCGCGCTCCTTCAGCGCGGCTCTCGCCAGGTCTTTTTCAAGCCATCCAGGCCGGCGCGGCGCGCCTCCTCCAGCCCCGTGCAATCTGTCTTGCTGCTCCGATTGGAACCAACGCATCGGGCGTGGATTAGCTCAGACAACATGTTCGTTCCAGCACCCGGAGGAAAAACGTGCGCGCCCAGTCTTTTTCCTATCTGGAGGCGCTCATTGCGACGCCTTCCCCAAGCGGATTCGAACAGCTCGTCGCCAAGCTCTATCGGGACAATGTCCGCGAGTTTGCAGATAAGGTGACGACCGATGTGCTGGGCAATGTGAGCGCAATCCTGAACCCGGAAGCCGGCTTTCGCGTCATGTACGCTGGGCACATGGATGAAATCGGCTTCATCGTTCATTACATCGATGAAAATGGCTTCCTGTTCTTCAACACGATTGGTGGCACCGACGTCGCTACAGAGATCGGGCAGCGGGTCTGGGTACACGGTGCTGAGCGGGTTGCGGGCGGGATTGGTCGCAAGGCCATACAGGCATTCAAGCCGTCCGACGACATCGGCGACAGGCCAGTCGTTCTCGGCGCAGCCGCGGATCGAGGCCACAGCTGGAGGTATTGCCGGCCGATCCGCGCCCCCGGCAGATCGAACGGATCGATGGCGGCTGTGGCGCTGGCCTCGCTCTCTCAGTTCTCCGCGTGACTAAAGACGACGGCGCCGTTGTCTTTACGAACTTCAACTGAAACGATCCCATCGTCACCCTTACGGGTCGGGAACATCGCGATGGCATGGTCTTTTGCCGCCTTCTCCGCGTCGAAGGACACTTTGTCGACGATGCCGCGTCTTCCATACCAGATGACAGTGAAGGGCATTGGCACTCACATGCTTTCCGCTAAGCATATAGGAGATCGGCCCGTCGTGCGACAGATAGGGCGGATAAACTTCAACCGAGACAGTGCCCGGCCTAGCAGGCGGGGTGCTTGTTGAGCGATATGTTACCGGCAGACGTCTCGCTACCAATAGCATCCCCAGCTCTTTTGCGCTTCACGCCTCATATCCAAGCGTGCCTCAAGCGGAGAAGGTATTTCCCCCATGGACGAACTCCACACCAATGCGCGTGAGCGAATTTTCCGCTATCCGTATCCTCGCATCGTCTCCCGACAGCATTCAAACCGATGGATGTTGTTCCAGAAGCAGAATCCTCGTCCGCACCGGCTGCCTCGTAATCGACGAACCCCTCATGCCCAAGGAAGTCGACGATATCGATCCGGATGAGTTCGTCGTCCTCGACAACGAGCACCGGAATGGGCTGCGCCATATGGTTATACGAACAACTTCATCAACTCCACGTGCAGACTAGAGATACGCTCCGAGTGCGGGCGTCATTTCGTTGCCATTTGAAGTTTTTTTCAGACGGGCTATTTAGGTGTCGATTTCCTCTGGTCTGAAGACATGTACGTTCTGAAGCGCAACAATGTTCTGGCTCATGGCACGGGACCTAAAACGATGGTGTTTGCCCACGGCTTCGGCTGTGATCAAAACATGTGGCGTTTCGTCGAGCCTGCATTCCGCCACGATTTTCGCACCGTACTTTTCGACCAGGTAGGGGCTGGGAAGTCCGACCTGTCTGCGTACGACAGCGCTAAATACGCCTCGCTGGACGGCTACGCGGATGACCTCATTGAAATCGGTCGGGCTCTCGAATTGCGGAAAACGGTATTCGTCGGGCATTCCGTCAGCGCAATGATCGGGGTGCTCGCATCCTTGAAGGCACCCGAAATATTCGAGACCCTTGTTTTGGTTGGTCCGTCTCCGCGCTATATAAACGATGACGGCTATGTCGGCGGCTTTTCAGAGGCTGATGTCGAGGGCCTGCTTTCATCTCTAGCCGACAACCACATGGGCTGGTCGGCCGCGATGGCGCCAGCAATTATGGGGAACGCGGATCGGCCGGAACTTGCTGAGGAGCTCACCAACAGCTTTTGTCGAACTGATCCCGACATCGCTCGTGAATTCGCGCGGGCCACATTCACATCCGACAACAGAGCCGACCTGCCGAAAGTCACCGCGCGGACGCTAGTGCTGCAGTGTTCCGACGACATCATTGCCGGCGATCAAGTCGGTGAGTACGTCCGCGACCACATCGCGGGCAGTAAATTGGTTCACCTCGACGCGGTCGGCCACTGCCCAAATCTCAGCTCGCCGCAGGAAGTTGTTGCGGCGATACGGTCGTTCGTCTGACTACACAATGAACGCTGGTAACAGATACCTCGACCTTTTTGAGAACGCGCCTTGTGGCTACCTCGTTGTAGCTGCCGATGGGCGCATCGACGACGCAAACACTACTTTCTACAAATGGACCGGGTTTTCTAGGGAGGCAGTTGTCGGGAAACGCTTTCGTGACATCCTCAATATCGCCGGAAGAATGTTCTATGAGACACATTTCGCTCCCCTGTTGAGGATGCAGGGCTCCTTTGATGAGGTTGCGTTGGACGTGATGAAGTCGGATGGCGAGAGCCTGTCAGTCCTAGCCAACGCCTGGGAAAAGAGGACGCCCACTGGAGAATTAATTGAGACACGCGTGGCGCTCTTTCGCGCGACGCAGCGTCGACGCTACGAGCGAGAGCTGAGTGAGGCCAGACGCGAGCTGCAGATCGGCCTGAATTCCGCACAACAGACTGCGGAACTGCGCGAGCAGTTCATAGCGGTGCTTGGCCACGACCTACGAAATCCCCTGGCTTCGATTTCTGCTGGCGTCCACATGCTGGCCCGAAGCTCTGACACCAGCGACGAAAAAACCTCCCAAGTCCTGCGCCTCATGCTGGCGAGCGTTTCCCGGATGAGCGGCTTGATCGACAATGTCTTGGATTTCGCGAGAGGTCGACTTGGAGGGGGTCTCGGACTATCGAGGGACCGCGACAACCCGATCCAGCCCGCATTGCAGCAGGTGCTTGACGAGATAAGATCAAGCTACCCGGAGCGTCAGATCGAGGTGTCGTTCAATCTGGACGGATGCATGATCGATGCTGATCATGCGAGGATCGCGCAGCTTTTCTCGAACCTAATGGGAAACGCCATCGCCCATGGCGACCCTGAAACTCCGATCAAGGTAGCCGCGCAGGTTCAGGACGGCCTCTTTAGCCTGTCGGTTGCGAACAGCGGTAAGCCTATTCCGGAATCGGCGCTGCAACGCCTCTTTCAGCCATTTTATCGAGGAGAGGCAAAGAGCCGCCAACAGGGCCTGGGATTGGGGCTCTTCATCGCGTCAGAAATTGCCCGCGCCCATGGTGGAAGCTTGGACGTAGTCTCCGATGTGGAGCAAACGCGCTTTAGTCTCCGTATCCCCGCAAATTGATCGCACAACTATCTCATGGCTGCTCTCCACCCCTGCTGCCGGAAGGTGACGGGCTCTTTTGTGCGTTAGCGGAACTTGATAGTCGGAACAGGTTCGAAACGGCGGCAGCGTCCCCGCTGCCGG
>NZ_RZTC01000002.1:4524-153401 GCF_004023165.1 Mesorhizobium sp. M7A.F.Ca.MR.176.00.0.0
CTCGGCCGAGTCCGCCTCTGCCTGCCAGTGGGGCGGACCCACTTTCGATTCAAGGCAACCTTGCTCCCAGGATGGAAGTTTGGATCGCGCTTGGTTTTCCTAGCCGAGCAGGACACCGGAAGGCCGTCACCCTCCTTCCTCACTGGCGGCCGCGAATCAGTCTACGATTGATGGGGAATTTTTTACCAAACTGTAAATTCAACGGTATTCTGGTAGGAGGCCAAACTGTCCAGGCGCGGATCCGCAAATATCGCCCTTGGCGTGCTACCATCCGAGGATTGGGCTGACTGGTCACTACAACCCGAGCCGCTGGCGAAGGCCATCATTGAGACCGTGGAGCGTCTGACGAGTAGACCGGCCGCTGAAGGCACGACTAGAGGGGGCCTTGGCTTTGAGACCTGCCCGAAGCCGAGCTGCAAACGGGTTCCAGCCTTACGAAAAGGTTGCATGGGTTTCTCCAGGTTGGCCCGCCGCTGAGGTCACAGCGACGGGCCCTGCACCAGAGCTTGGACTTGAGGGAGGGAGTTCTCACACCAAGCACGTTCCCAACTTAGATTCCGGATGCATGTTCCTAAGGCCGGCGCAAAAACTTTATGACCCACCAAATACAACAATGCCCCTGCCAGACTCCTGGCGATTCTGCGAAAGGCCGGCATCTCGATTGAGACGTCCGCGCAGGCGGCTAGGACTCGCCGTCACACGGCGCGATGTTATCTGAGCGCGTCAAGAATCGCCGGGAAACGCGGAGCTTCAGTTCGATGCGATGGGCCCGACACGAACGTCAGGGATCTGTAAGCCAGGTCCGAATACAGGGTGGCTGCGGCATATGCCCCAAGCGAGGGCTGGATGGGGTGACAGCGAGCCGTTCCGATAAAAGCGGTAACCAAAGCGGCATACAGAATTGTGGCGGCGATGCCGACCATGCCGAAGCGTGCCAGCAGCTTGAGCGCGTCGTCGCCGGCAGACCGATGCTCAGGCACGCGCACTAGACACATACTCTCTACGCGGATGAAGGACTCTTATCGTTATGCTTGTCTCTGCCGGCGGCGCCACATTCTATTGGTGGTGGCGAGACCGCTATGACCTTCAGGGCGGGCTAGCGACTGAGCGCCTTCGAAGGTGAAAGTAATTCCCGCGTCCTCAAACGCTTGGCGCATGGCCGCGATCTTGTGGGGACGCGGATTTCGAATACCGTTCTCAAAATCTCTGATCGCCATTTCGCTGAGACTGGCTTTTGCGGCAAGGCGCACCCGCGACCAGTTCAGCAGGGCGCGTGCTGTTCTCGATTGAGCTGCTGAGAGTTGGGTTCGGCTGTCCATAGGATGTGAACATTCGATAACTCTAAAATGTTCCTTCGATCTGTGCGACGATCGGATGATCGATCTTCCCCGCGAGGGGGACGGTCGTTACGAGCGATGTCTCAGCGATGCATGTGACAGGCTACAGGCGGCGCCGGGACGAGAGTGTGGGGCAAGCAGCGGGCGGGTGAAACGAGGGCTGCGGCTTGGCGGCGTCCGCCCGCTATCGGGACCAACCCTGTCGCGGCTTGTTGACCTATGCTGGTTGGTCCCAGCACACTCCAGAACCTGCCCGCCATCTTCCGGTGGGCTTTTTGTGAATCAGCGGAACCTGATATGCTGCGGCAGGTTGAACAAGCGGCAGCGTCCCCCGCTGCCGGTCGAGGCCCCCAAGCCTCGGTCGGGTCCGCCTCTACCCGCAAGTGGGGGCGGACCCACTGAGTCTTGCGGACCAGGCAACCTGGTTTCCGAAATCCATCATTGCTGGTCAGTGACGGGGCCTTCGCGCTGGCGCTGCTACACACCCTTGCAGGCACTCTATCGTGTCTGGGCCCGACTGAAGCCCGACATGGACTCGCAAAGGTCCGACCCTGAAACAACGGAGCCTTTTCTACATTTGGAAATGTGACCGTCGATCATCATCCCTTCGTCGGCGGTTGGCTGAGTACCCGCCACGGCTCGGTGGCGTGGTGGGTACTCATTCATGGAGAGCGCATGTGAGGTGCAGCGTGGTGAAGGCTGATGAGCCGCCTACCTTATCTAGATCGCCTGGACGATCTCGTTCAAGCAATTTCCCATCGAAGGGGAGATCCTGCGTGCGGAGTGCCAATTATTCGCTATGTCTTGGCGAAAATCGAAGAAGATCTACGGGAATGGTTGGCGGGGCCTGGGAGTTCCGAGTAGCGCGGCTTCGACTTATACTGTTTCCGGGATCCGGAAACTGGACTATCCTCCCACGGGTCTTGCGACTCCAGCCGCTCGGGCCAAGCCGTTCCTGTCCGAGGCAGCTAGTTTTCATGGCGACGAAAAATCACCGCAGCATAACAAGTACCCGCTTCAGCAAAAGCTAACGGAGCAATCTTCAGCAGCCAAGGTTCGGAACGCTGGAAGCCTCGTACTAGGTGGAAGCTTCCGCAGCCCCTCTCGCGGCATCGGCAAATGAGTGCGAGACGGCTGTTTCGCGTTCGATTTGAGCGCCCTGGGACCTGCGGCCCGCCGCCTATTGAGGCGCCGGCGGCGGACCCTGTATAAGCGGTCCATAGGGGATCGACCGCTCAGAGGGTCAATGTGCCAGATCGCTTAGCGAAGCTCTCGCATTGTCTGCTCACCGCACGTCAGGCAGGTTAGAGCTATCCTGCATGCCGCTTGCCGGGATTACGGGCCCACGATCGGGTAGCTTCGTCCTCTCCATCGAACTTTCATCGTCTAGAAGCGTTCGGTCCGCTCGGTCAACAGTGTAACGATCAGGGAAGCGCAGAGGAAAGCACGTGCGGTAACGGTTGATTCAACCATTGCTGGTAAATTAGGTGTGAGTGGCGGCTCCGGCATTCGGGCGGGCGCTTCAGTGCCGGAGCCGCCTGCGCAGTCCGGTTGGGTTTTGACCGCGCCGTCCTATAATGGGACAGCGCGGTCAATGACCCGTTAAAATGCTACGAGACTAATTAAGCGTGTGCTAAATTGAATCGCAGTTTGCGAGTCAGTTCATGCGTTTGAAGTTCATCAAGCCGCAGGAGCCTGTCCTGGCGCTGAAGCCGCCGGTTAGCAACGGCTGGCTGTGCGAAATCAAAGATGATGGCTGTTGCACCCAGATCATTTTCGATTGGGCCGGCGCGCTCACCTTCACCCGCATGGGGATAGACCGGTTGAAACGTCACCGGCCTGTCGTCACTGCCGCCGAGCAGCTGAAAGCGAAATCCTTCATTCCCGGCGGCGAGATGATCGCGCCGCAGCCGGGCGGCCGGCCGAACTTTCACGCGATGTATTCGCGCATGGCGTGGAATGCCGAGCTGCTCGCCTTCGTCGCCTTCGATATCCTGCACAAAAGTGGCGAAGATCTGCGCTGGCGGCCAGCAGTCGAGCGCAAGGCAATCCTGCGGGAACTCATCCAGCCGGCCGAAGGCATCGTCCAGTGCAGCCAGCATGTCGAAGGCGGTGTCGAGATCTACGAAGCGGCCGATCGGATGAGCCTCAAAGGTATCGTCTCGAAGCGCAAGGTCACCCCTTACCGCAGCGGGGCAAAGGATGCAGTCTGGCTGAAGTGCTGGGACATTGATTTTGAACTTATTGGGATCAAGCGGCAGCCCGGCGAGTGGACAGAGAGGCTGTTCGCACGACACGTCAAGAATGTCGGCAAGGCGGTGATCGCCAAAACCGATGCAATCAAGAACTGGCTCTGGACACGCGAGCAGAAGGCCAAGGCCGGGCCACCGAATGGCGTTCCCACGGCGCAGGTCACGCCTGAGGTCGAATGGGTGAAGCCGGACATCAACGCTCGCGTCCGGACGCTACGCGGCGCGCCCAAGCTGCGCAATGCTCCCGTGCAGGATCTGTGGGAGATCAACAGTGGTGGCGCTGGCTGAGGAAGACAGATCGGAAAAGTTGCCCAGTTATGCCGCATCCGCGGCCGGGCTCCTCGCGGCCATGGGCAACGAGAAGCGACTTCTGTCTCTGTTCATAATGGCCAAAGGCGAGATACGGGTCCGCGATCTGGCATTTCGGGTTGGACTGAGCCAACCCGCTCTCTCTCAGCATCTTGTCATGTTGCGGAAATTTGATTTGGTTGCCAAGAGACGCGAAAGGAACACAACCTTTTATTCGTGCACCGACCGGGCTCTGAAGCTCATTCAGCTTTTGGAAAGATGGGTAGAAAACGACATGCTTTCTGACCTCAATCCGTGACAGCCAGTCGGTTTGGTGATGGCCTGTGGCAAGGGAGTTCGACTGTTCGTTTGCAAGTAGTTGGACCGCGCATTACGGCAGCGTATCAGTTTGAAATTTGACGCCGCGCTTATCGCGAACCGGGGCAGATCGTGGGCGCCCCGTCGCGACGACGTGTGCGCTCAACAGTGCACATTTTGACAGCGACGGATCGTAGGGGAGGCGCTATCGCGGAATGGCCGACGGGCTACCTAGACCATCAGGTTTAATTGCTGGATTCCTATTGTGCCGGTAGCGTAACTGAGCTGGGGCGTCCAGCACTGGCCGGCACGGCGTGATCCACCCCCAAATTCGCAACCGTGCCGGCCTTCGTTAGGTCAGACGCTACCCCATGGCAGGGTGGCCGGTCAGCTTCCCGGCCTAGACTGAAGTGCGTTGTCGATATGTCTTGCTGCGGTGGCGGCATGACCAAACGCAACGGCAATTTGATTGAGGCCCTCAGCCACGTCTCCAATGGCATAGAGGCCCGCAGTGGACGTTTCGAGGTGTCGGCTGACCAGAACATATCCTTGCGCGTCACACCCTGCACCGAGTGCGACGGCAAGTTTCAGAGCGCACATCAGAGCCCATTGCGGGGTACACCACATCCACGTCCCGCATTGGCGCACCGTCGGCCATGACAACGTCGAACCCGGTTGCCCGAGCGACCAGATTCTCGACGGTGTCCCAGATTCGATGACGCCTGCCGAGGCCATGCCGCGAGCGTCCTCGGAAATATCCTCCGGATAGCTGGCGAGCAAGGTGACCTGACCCCTGTACTCCTTCAAGAACAGGGCCTCCTTGAGTGCCAGATGCACTGGGCCTACGACGCCGATGCGCTTGCCCACGGGCTCGTAGGCGTCGCAGACCGGACACAGTCGGACGGTGCCGGCCGCCACCGCCTCCTCCAGCTCTTCTATTGCCGGGGCCTTGTCCACAATCCCGGTTGCAAGAACCATGCGCTGTGCTCGGATGGTCCCGAAGGTGGTCGTCAGGAAAGGTCCCGTCGCGCTTCTCGGCGCCCGCTACACGACCGTCCACAACGCCTGCACCGTGCCTGGGCTTTGAGACGGCCGAGCAACTCTGGCGCGCCTACGCCGTCCGGGAAGCCAGGACAGTTATGCGATTTTGGAATGAGCTTGGCTCGTGCGTCGCCAGCGTCGACCAAGATCACCGAACGCAAGAATCTCGCCAGATACATGCCTGCCGCAAGTCCTGCGGGGCCGCCGCCGACAATCGCCACGTCAAACACATGACCGGAGGAAGAACTTGGCATTGCGCCTAACATTGCCCAAAGGATCTTGTTCCCTGCTTTGGCAGGGGGATGAGTAGCTGACGGTCAGGCCTTCAAGGTGGATTTTCGCGGCAACTCGTCGAGGTGTCTCTCACCGGGCGGCGGTGCGCGCCTCGATTTGATTTGCGCGGTCTGCGACACCGAGGGGTTCCAGCTTTTGCAAGGCTTCAATTCCAGGTGCCCGAAAATGCCGACATGGCATTTCACCGGCCAACTTGCCATTAGACGAGCGACCGTTCGCATTACCCGGGCCCACGCGATTGGACCGAATCGACCTAACGGGAAAACCTAGCCTGATAGTTCTGTCCTTCCGACTCGGAGTGGCGCGATGCCCACCGTCTGAAGGCCGCTCAGATTTTCTGACCAGTCGAGGTGCAGACTATCATAGTTGATTGTTGCTGCCGGTGACCTAGCGTAATCAAAGGCTCACGTAGCTTTCCAACAGAGGACGGTATGTTGTATCCAGGTGGATTTTTAGAACCGAGCGACATTGTGATGCTTGCCCGTGTTTGTGAGACGGTCTGCAAAGAGCGCGGCGTACCTGTTGCTTCGCGGGCGGGAGAGCGCACGGCTGCGCACGTACTCAGGCTGTTCATGAACAGTTTGAGTGGGGAGAATGAGCTGCTCGATGCTGAGAGGAACTGGGCTCGACGGAGTGATCTGGCTTTCGAGAAGTCTGCTGTCAGCTACGATGACACAAGAGAGGCCGCGTGATTAGCTTCCTGAGAATCGAAGTAGCGAAGAAAACCGCTCGCTCCACGCGACGAGCCCCAGAGGCACCCTCTGTATAGAGCGGGGTGTTGCTGCGGCACTCTTAAGGTGAGGTAAAGCTTCCGCACGCAGCCCGATTCGTGGGCGATCGGCTCTGTTGGAAATTTGGTGGTGAGACTAAGGACAATCGACGCGTAGTGTGTTCCGGGCGATCTTCCAGGCGGACTCGACATGCCGCCGCGCTGCTGCTTCCGCCGCTTCCGGCTTGTGTGCGCGGATCGCATCCATGATCTCGTTCATCTCGGCGATCGCCGCTTCGCGCCGGTTGGTCGAGACGATTGTCATCGAACGAAGCTGGTTGATGCGGACATTCAGCCCGGAGACGATTTCCCAGGCGACACGCTTGTCGGCGGCCTCGAACAGTGCCTCGTAGAATTTGGTCGTCGCCCGCATCACCGCAGGCGGCGTCGCCGACGCCCACGCATCGAACAAATCCGCCAGCGCCCCTTCGAGCGTTGCCAACTGCTCGCCGGTGGCCGACAGGGCACAGGCTCGGGCCGCGATGCCTTCAAGCAGAGCCCGAAGCTCGTAGATCTCGTCGGTACGGCCGAGGTCCGGCCTGGCGACGGCCGGCCCATGCCCAGGGATCATCTGCACGAGCCCCTCTGCCTCCAGCTGCCGCAGGACCTCACGCACGACGGAACGGCTGACGCCGAGCTGGTCGCAAAGCGGCCGTTCGACAAGCCTTTCGCCAGGCTGGAAATGGAAATCCATGATCGCTTCGCGCATGCGCTCCAGCGCCAGCGTCCTCAAGGTCTTGGAGCTGCGGTCGATGCGAAGCGTGTCGTCTGGCATGTATGCCTCCTGCGCCGCTACGAAAACAGATTCGATGCCCGGTTGACAAGGTACTTGGCGCTCCATAGCATGGTATACCATAAGATGATAGCGGGATTGGATGTCCCGAGGCACCACCTACCGAGGAATTCCATGCAGCCCGCCATTCGTAAGATCGTTACCTATACCGAGAACACGCTGATCGAAGGCGGCAAGGCCGCCCCCCGGCCGCTGCGCCTTATCGGCGTCGCAGCGGTGTTGACCAATCCCTGGGCCGGTCGCGGCTTCACCGACGATCTGTCGCCCCAAATCCGAGCCTGTGCGCCGGTGCTGGGAGAGATCCTGACCCACGAGATCGTTGCCGCCGCCGGTTCCGGCGAGGCTATCGAGGGCTATGGCAAGGCCGCCATCTGCGGTACGTCGGGCGAGATCGAGCATGCGTCGGCGTTGATCCATACGCTGCACTTCGGCAACCACTATCGGCGTGCCGTAAGCGCCAAGACCTACCTTGCCTTCACCAATCTGCGCGGCGGGCCGAACACCCCGATCATCATTCCGCTGATGGACAAAAATGACGAAGGGCGGCGCTCGCATTACCTCACCGTGCATTTCCAGATCGGCGATGCACCGGCGCCCGACGAGCTGGTTGTGGCGCTCGGCGCCTCGATCGGCGGCCGCCCGCATCATCGAATCGGCGACCGCTACCAGGACCTCAAAGAGCTTGGGGACGTGCATGGCTGACGCTTCCGCATCGGCATGGGTTCGACGGGGTGCGGCGCCCGACGGCACCGGCTTCATCCGTGTCGGCGCGGGCGCACCGGTGCTTTTTATTCATGGCGTTGGTATGAACGCCGCGATCTGGCAGCCGCAGATCGAGCGGATGTCCGATAGCTTCGACGTCATCGCCATCGACATGCTCGGCCACGGTCAGTCGCCGCTGCCGCCGCAGAACCCAGAACTCGCCGACTATGCTGATCAGGCCATTCGCCTGCTCGACCATCTCGGCCTCGACAAAGTATCCGTCATCGGCCACTCGATGGGCGCGCTCGTTGCCCAGGAACTCGCGCTACGCGCAGCCGAGCGCGTCCGCCGCATCGTCTCGCTGAATGCCGTGTTCCGGCGGCCACCTGAACTGGCCGAAGCTGTTCGCCAGCGCGCGGTGGCGCTTACCGGCAAGAGTGACGTGACCGGCACGGCACAGACCATTGCCCGCTGGTTCGGAGATCCGGTGCCGGTCGAGCTCGAGGCGGCTGCACGGAAGACGGCCGCCGTACTGGGTGCCGTCGACCCGGAAGGTTATGCTCGCACCTATCGCCTGTTCGCTCGTGCCGACAGCGACCACGCTGACCGCCTGCCGAGGCTAGCCGTACCGGCCCTGTTCATGACCGGTTCCGAGGACAGGAATTCTTCGCCGGCAATGTCGGCCGCGATGGCGCGGCTGGCGCCGCATGGCCGCTGCACAGTGCTCTCAGGCGAGCGGCATATGATGGCGGTGGCGGATCCCGGCCTGACGACGCGCCATATCGTCGACTTCCTCAAAGAAGGCGAAGCGATCGAGCAAGACAGCGCTGCCGCGGCGAACACCGGGTTCGACGGCAGCGAGTTCCGCCGTGCGCTGGGTTCCTTCCTCACCGGCGTCACCATCGTCACCACCATCGGGCCCGAAGGCGAGCCGCGCGGCTTCACCGCCAACTCCTTCACCTCGGTGTCGCTTGATCCACCTTTGGTGCTGGTCTGCATCGCTCATAAGGCGGTTGGCCATCCTGTCTTTGCGACATCGAAAAGCTTCGCCATCAACGTCCTCAACGAGGATCAGAAGGCAGCGTCCGGCATATTCGCCTCGAAAGCGGCCGACAAGTTCGCCGCCGTTGCCTGGCGACCGGGACGAACGGGCAGCCCCGTGCTGGACGGCTCCGTCGCATCCTTCGACTGCGACATGGAGCGGCTGGTCGATGCCGGTGATCATTCGATCCTCATTGGCCGCGTCCGCGATTTCGAGCACAATTCCGCGCAGCCGCTCGGCTATTGCCGCGGCGCGTATGTCGCGCCCGGCCTCAGCCAGGACGCGCTGGCAGCCACCCAGCCCGGCACCGATGTCGGCGCCATCCTCGAGAATGGCGGCCGAATCCTGTTCCTGGACACGGCGGATGGTTTTGAACTGCCGCGCGGTCGGGGTCTGGGTGCGGCTGGCGATGGGAAAAGCCTGCGAGGGGTGCTTGCCGCGAGGGCCATCGAGGCCAAGCTGGGCTTCCTTTTCGCCGTCTGGGACGATGCCAGAGATGTTTCGCGCACACATGTCTACTATCGCGGCACGTTCGACGTGCCCGCTTCCAGCGATCGCGGCATCAGGCTGGTCGAGATCCACGCGATCGAGGAGTTGAAAATCGCCGATCCGGCGATCCGCTCGATGCTCGCACGCTATGTCAAGGAATGCTCAGTGGATGCATTCGGCGTCTATGTCGGCAACGATGTCGAAGGCGAGGTCCGGCCGCTCGCCAGGACCGCCGGTTCCACAGCACCCAACACAGGTGACCAGCGATGAAATTCTCGCTCTTCGTGCATATGGAACGGTCGGACCTCGCCAAGCCGCATTCCGAGCTCGTGACCGAGCTCGAGGAGTTGGTCCTGATGGCCGAACAGGCCGGATTCGAGACCGCCTGGATCGGCGAGCATCACGGCATGGAATTCACCATTTCGCCCAATCCTTTTATCAATATCGCTTATCTCGCGGCCAAAACCAGCCGGATCCGTCTCGGTACCGGAACCGTGATCGCGCCCTTCTGGCATCCGATCAAACTTGCCGGCGAAGCGGCGATGGCCGACGTCATTAGCGGTGGTCGGCTCGACATCGGCATCGCGCGCGGCGCCTACAGTTATGAATATCAGCGTATCTTTCCAGGCCTCGACGCCTGGGGCGCCGGCCAGCGCATGCGTGAGATCATACCGGCGATCCGCGGCCTCTGGGAAGGCGACTTCGAGCTCTCAGGCGAGTTCTGGCAGTTCCCGCCCACCACCTCCTCGCCCAAGCCGCTGCAGAAACCCTACCCCCCGATCTGGGTGGCGGCGCGCGATCCGAACTCGCACGATTTTGCCGTTTCCCATGGATGCAAGGTGCAGGTGACGCCGCTGGCTTCTGGCGACGACGAGGTGGCGAGCCTGATGCAGCGCTTCAACGGAGCCTGCGCCGCGCATCCCGAGATCGAACGGCCGGAGATCATGCTTTTGATGCACACCTTCGTCGCCGAGGACGCAGCCGATGCCGATCGCCTCACCCAGGACCTGTCGGCCTTTTACTGCCAGTTCGGCGCCTGGTTCCAAAACAAGAAGCCGGTGCACCAAGGCATATTGGAACCGCTGACGGAGGACGAGATCGCGGCCATGCCGCAATACGCGCCGGACAGGATCAGGCAGAATCTGGTGATCGGCGAAGCCGACGAAGTCCTCGCTCGACTGAAGGCTTATGAGGCGCTCGGCTACGACCAGTATTCGATCTGGATCGACAGCGGGCTTTCGCATGAGCGCAAAACGAAATCGCTGAAACTGTTCATCGACCGGGTAATGCCGGCCTTCCTCTGATCGCGAGCCCATGACCGACGCTGTTTTCAGGAACTTCATCGACGGCCGCTTCGACGAGCCATCAGCCACGTTCGACAGCGTCGACCCGTCGACCGGCGCGGCCTGGGCCAGGATGCCGGTGGCGAGCGAAGCCGATGTCGACCGCGCCGTCGAGGCGGCGCACCGCGCATTGCGCTCAGACCCATGGCGAAGGATGACAGCGACAGAGCGTGGAAAGCTGCTTGTCAAGCTCGGTGACCTCGTCGCCGCCAATGCCGCGAGCCTTGCCCAACTCGAGACACGCGACACCGGCAAGATCATCCGCGAAACGCGCGCCCAGATCGCCTATGTCGGCGACTACTACCGCTATTATGGCGGGCTCGCCGACAAGCACGAAGGCGCGCATGTGCCGATCGACAAGCCGGATCTCGACGTCACCATTCGTCGCGAGCCGATCGGCGTCGTTGCCGCCGTCGTGCCGTGGAATTCGCAGCTGTTCCTTTCGGCCGTCAAGCTCGGCCCGGCGCTGGCCGCGGGCTGCACAATCGTGCTCAAGGCCTCCGAGGATGGTCCGGCGCCGCTGCTCGCTTTTGCCGAACTCGTCGAGGAAGCCGACTTTCCCTCCGGCGTCGTCAACATCCTCACCGGCTTCGGCCATGAGTGCGGCCAGCGCCTGACCAGCCACAAACTGGTCTCGCGCGTCGCCTTCACCGGCGGCCCCTCGACGGCGCGCGCCATTGTCAGGAATACGGCGGAGAACCTTGCCTACACGACGCTGGAGCTCGGCGGCAAAAGCCCGATCGTCGTCTTTGCCGACGCCGACCTCGACAGCGCCGCCAATGCGGTTGTCGCCGGCATTTTCGCCGCGACCGGCCAGAGCTGCGTCGCCGGGTCACGGTTGCTGATCGAGCGTTCGGTAAAAGATGAGTTCCTCGTCCGGCTGAAGCGCAAGGCCGAAGCGATCCGCATCGGCGACCCACAGGATCCGGCCACAGAAATGGGGCCGCTCGCCACGCTGCGCCAGCGAGACTGGATCGAGAAGGTGGTCGCGGAGAGCCTTGCCGCGGGCGGCAGACTGGTCACCGGTGGAACGCGGCCAACCGGCGACGGCTTCTACTACGCGCCGACTATCATCGACGCCGGCGGCAGCGACCTGCCTTGCGTGCGCGAGGAATTGTTCGGGCCGGTGCTCAGCGTGCTTGCCTTCGACAGCGAGGCGCAGGCACTGGCGCTCGCCAACGATACGCCCTTTGGCCTGGCTTCGGGCGTGTTCACCAGCAATCTCGGCAAGGCGCATCGCATGGCGCGTGACATCCATGCCGGTGTTGTCTGGGTCAACACCTATCGCGCCGTATCGCCGCTCGTTCCGTTTGGCGGTTACGGCCTGTCGGGTCTCGGCCGCGAAGGCGGGCTCGACGCCATCAGAGATTACACGCGCTCGAAATCCGTCTGGATCAAGACGTCGGACGAGCCGATCCCGGATCCCTTCGTCATGCGCTGAGGGGTGTGGGGCGCAGGTGCATTGAGAAAAACAAGAACAGACCAACAGAGGAGAATATCATGAAATTGTTTCTGACCGGCTTGCTGGCCGGACTGCTCGCCGCCACCGCTGGCAAGGCCGATGAAATGGCCTTCACAAGTTGGGGTGGCACCACGCAAGAGGCGCAGACGAAATCCTGGGCAGCCCCCTTCGAGGACAACTCCGGCATCAAGGTCCTGCAAGACGGACCAACCGACTACGGCAAGCTCAAGGCCATGGTCGATGCCGGCAACGTTACCTGGGATGTCGTCGACGTGGAGATGGACTTCGCCATCAAGGCCGCCAAGGACGGGCTGCTGGAACCGATCGACTATTCCCTGGTGCCCAGGGCCGATCTCGACCCGCGCTTCAGCAATGAGCATGCCGTCGGCAGCTTCTATTATTCCTTCGTGCTCGCGTGGAACAAGAGTGCCGTAACGGGCGAACCGACCGGCTGGGCCGACATGTTCGACACCAAGAAGTTTCCCGGCAAGCGGACCTTCTACAAATGGTCGGCGCCCGGCGTCATCGAGATCGCGCTGCTCGCCGACGGCGTGCCGGCGGACAAGCTCTATCCGCTTGACCTCGACCGTGCCTTCAAGAAACTCGACACCATCAAGTCCGACATCGTCTGGTGGGGCGGCGGTGCTGAGTCACAGCAGCTGATCGCTTCCGGGGAGGCCGCCTTCGGGCAACTGTGGAACGGGCGCGTCTTTGCCCTTCAGCAGGATGGCACCGATGTCGGAGTCTCCTGGAACCAGAACCTCACCGCCGCCGACGTGCTCGTCGTGCCGAAAGGCGCCAAGAACAAGGGCAGTGCGATGAAGTTCCTTGCCGCTGCGTCCAGCCCGACCGGCCAGGCGAAATTCGCCGAGGCAAGCGGCTATGCGCCGATCAATACCAAGGCCAAGGCTGAGATGCCCGCCGATGCCGTCAAAGCACTCCCCGATGCCCATGTTGAGGGACAGATCAACCTCGACATGAACTACTGGGCCGAGCATCGAGATGAGATCGCCACGCGCTGGTATGCCTGGCAGACCAAGTAACGCCGTTGCAGGTGACGGGCGCGCGGCTTGCGCGCCCCGTTTCGGGACAGGACCGCTCGATGCAAGGAATTTCTTTCAGACGCAGCTCAGTCGCCGGCCTGCCGGCCGGCAGCGGCAGCGCCTTGCCGGCTCTGCTGCTGGTCGGCCTGTTCTTCATCATGCCGGTGGTGGCCCTGCTGCTGCGCAGCGTAACCGATCCTGAACCGGGCCTGCAGAACTACGCGACCCTGTTCGGCAGCGGCACCTATGTGCGGGTGTTCCTCAACACTTTCCTGGTCGCATCGGTCGTAACCGCCGTCACCATCCTGGTGGCCTTTCCCGTTGCATGGATGCTGGCGATCATGCCGCCGGCCATGGGATCGATCGTCTTCGGCATCATCGTGCTGTCGATGTGGACCAACCTTCTCACCCGCACCTATGCATGGATGGTGCTGCTGCAGCGTACGGGGGTGATCAACCGGGCACTGATGGGGCTCGGCATCATCCACGAGCCGCTGCCGCTTATCAACAATCTGGCCGGGGTCACCATTGGCATGGTCTACATCATGCTGCCCTTCATGATCCTGCCGCTGGTGGGCACTTTGCGCGCCATCGACCCTATGACGCTGCGCGCCGCCGCCCTTTGCGGCGCAAGCCCGTTCGAGGCCTTCCGCCGCATCCTCTTACCGCTGTCTCTTCCGGGCGTCGCCGCCGGCGGTCTGATGGTCTTCGTCATGTCGCTCGGCTACTTCGTCACACCGGCCCTGCTCGGCGGCACATCGAACATGATGCTGGCAGAGATGATCGCCCAGACGGTGCAGTCGCTACTCAACTGGGGGCTCGGCAGTGCGGCCGCCTTCGTCCTGCTTGTCGTCACCATGGCGCTCTACGCGATCCAGCTTCGCCTGGTTGGTGCCAGGCGCGCCGGGGGAGGGATCTGACATGCTGCTCGACTATGAACGGCTCGGATGGCTGCGGGTGGCGCTTGTCGGCTTCACGGCGGCCGTCGCGGCATTCCTGCTGCTGCCGGTGGTCTTCATCGTGCTCCTGTCGTTCGGTTCGTCGCGCTGGCTGGCCTTTCCGCCACCCGGCTGGACGCTGAGATGGTATCAGCAATTGCTGGGCGACCCGACCTGGATCGATGCCGCGCTGACCAGTGCCCGAATTGCCGCCATGGCCGCTATGCTGGCCGTCATCATCGGCCTGTTCGCTGCCTTCAGCCTGGTCAGGGGTGAGTTCCGCGGACGCCAGGTCCTGCGCGGATTGCTGTTGACGCCGATGGTGCTGCCGGTCGTCGTTTTCGCCATCGCCATCTACGCTTTCTTCCTGCGCATCGGCCTCGCCGGCACCACGGTCGGCTTCGTCATCGCCCACACCATCCTGGCGCTTCCCTTCGCCATCATCCCGATCACCGCGGCGCTCGAAGGTTTCGATAAATCGATCGAGGATGCAGCCATCGTCTGCGGCGCAAGTCCGTTTCAGGCGCGGCTGAGGATCACCTTGCCGTCGATCAGGATCGGCATCTTCTCGGCCGCGATCTTCTCGTTCCTGGCCTCGTGGGATGAGGTCGTGGTGGCGATCTTCATGGCAAGTCCGACCTTGCAGACCTTGCCGGTTAAGATCTGGGGCAGCCTGCGCGCAGACCTCAGCCCGGTGGTCGCCGCCGCCTCCAGCCTGCTCGTGGGCCTGACGTTTTGCCTGATGATTGTGACCGCACTCCTTCGCAGAAAATTGTCCAGATGACCCGGTCCTTCCTGTCCATACGCGCGCTAAGAAAGACGTTCGGCGCCTTCGTCGCCGTCCACGACGTGACCATCGATGTGCCCAAAGGTGAATTCCTGACATTCCTCGGCCCGTCCGGCTCCGGCAAGTCGACGACGCTCTACGCTATTGCGGGTTTCCAGGATCCGAGCTCAGGCGATGTGCTTCTGGAGGACATGTCGCTGCTTTCGGTGCCGTCGCACAAGCGTAACATCGGCATGGTGTTCCAGCGCTACACGCTGTTTCCGCATCTGAGCGTCGCCGAGAATGTCGCCTTTCCGCTGCGCGTGCGCCGCCGGCCCGATGCTGAGATCAAGCGCAAGGTTGCCGACATGCTGGCGCTGGTGCGTCTCGAAAACTTCGCCGACCGCCATCCGGGCGCGCTGTCTGGCGGCCAGCAGCAGCGCGTGGCGCTTGCCCGCGCGCTCGCCTACGACCCGCCGATCCTTTTGATGGACGAGCCGCTATCGGCGCTTGACAAGAAGCTACGCCAGGAAATCCAGGCCGAGATCCGCCGCATCCACCGGGAGACAGGCGTCACCATCCTCTATGTCACGCACGACCAGGAGGAGGCGCTGCACCTATCCGATCGAATCGCGCTGTTCAGGGAAGGCCGCATCGAACAGATCGGCACCGGCGAGGATCTTTACCTCCGGCCGGCGAGCGAATTTGTTGCCGGCTTCATCGGCAACTCGAATTTTCTGCCGGCTGAGCATTTGCAAACCGCGCGTGGCGCATCCACGATCCGCCTGGCCGACGGCTCGATCGTGACCGGTATCAAAACGACAACATCGTTCGGCCAGGGTCAGAGGGTCCGGCTGATGGTGCGCCCGGAAGCCTTCCGCCTCGCGCCTGGAGCCATGAGCGCGGCGCTCGCCGTCGAGATCATCGACACGGCGTTCTTTGGCGACCGCCGGCGCGTCATGGCGCGCACGGCCGCCGGCGACGAAATTGATGTCAGGCCAGCCTCTGACGCGGAGGGAGCAGACAGCGCCACAACATCAGGCAAGCGTATCTTTTTTGATCCCGGATCGGCCTTCTTGTTTCCGGCCTGAAGGGCCGGATTGGTCAGGTCGCGTCGATGTCTGTGAAGGCCCGAAGAACCGCTTCTTAAAATCCGTGTCTGAACGCTGCCGATCCGCTCCTGGCCCAACGCCGCCGGACTGCTTTGCGCCTCATGGTCGTAAGGTCGGTTTTGCCATCGCCTGAAAGCTGACGATCGCAGGCGACTGCGCTGGAAGCCGTGGGACCATCGCCCGATGGCGTTCAGGATCGTGCTGGCAAAGCCGCAATCAGCGAAGCAACAAAAGGGGCGGTTTGGCCGTTCTGATCAGTCGCATTGGCGGCTGGGGCATTCGAAGACATGACGACGCAGCAAATTTTGTCATTCGCCGTAACCTTCGCGATGATGGCAGCGTTCGTGTGGGGTCGCTATCGTTATGATCTGGTCGCGGCCGCGGCACTGTTGCTTGCTCTCGCGGTTGGCATTGTGCCTCTTGACGAAGCCTTCAGCGGGTTCAGCGACGATATCGTGGTTATTGTCGGCAGCGCTCTGCTGGTGAGCGCAGGGATATCGCGCTCGGGTATCATGGAGGCCGCCATCAAGCGCTTTGCTCCGAAATTATCGGGAGTTCGGTCGCAACTGGCGCTGCTGGTGATCGTGGTCACGATCCTCTCTGCCTTTGTAAAGAATATCGGGGCGCTCGCTATCATGATTCCGATCGCCTTCCAGTTCGCGCGCCGGTCTAACATTTCACCCTCGATATTTCTGATGCCTATGGCGTTCGGGTCACTGCTCGGCGGCCTAATGACGCAGGTGGGAACATCTCCCAACATCGTTGTGTCCCGAGTACGAGAGGAACTGACCGGAACCGCCTTCACAATGTTCGACTTCACACCTGTTGGAGCTGCCATAGCCGCTGCCGGAACGATCTTCCTTCTGTTTTTCTATTGGTTGTTGCCGGTGCGCGAAAAGCTTGGCGGATCACTGAACGAAGCCCTCGACATCAAGAACTACCTTACGGAGGCTCGAATTGTCGCCGACTCCACGGTGCTCGGGAAAACCGTCGCAGACCTCATGAAGCTCGCCGGCGGCGATGCAATCGTGACGTCGATTCTGCGCAATCGCACGATGCGGATGACGCCACTGCCCGACGCGATCCTCAAGGTGAATGACATCCTGTTGCTCGAGGGCGACCCAGAAGCGCTGGATCGCCTTGTCTCCCAGGGCAGGCTCAGCGTGACCGGGGATAGGGTTGGTGGCGACGACACCACCAACGAAATGGTCGCTATCGAAGCCGTAATCGGTGAAAGCTCCTCTTTGATCGGCTGGACCGCCCAGCGCCTTGCCCTTTACGATCGCTTCAATGTCAACCTCCTGGCTGTCAGCCGTCGCGGGGAGCGCCTCGACCGCAGGCTGGCCGAAGTCGAGCTGAGGCTCGGGGACGTTGTCGTTTTGCGGGGCAGTGCAGCCAGGATGCCCGAGATACTTCGTGAACTCGGCTGCTTACCGCTGGCAGAAAGAGCTATCCTTCTTGGTAGCGTCCGCAAGGGTATCGTGCCGGTAGTAATCCTTGCTCTCGCCATGGTGGCGACGGCGTTTGGGCTGCTGCCAGTCTCCGTCGCCTTCTTCGCGGCCGCTGTCGCGGTTGTGCTTTTCAAGGTCATTCCGCTCCGCGACGTCTACCAATCGCTCGATGGGCCTATCCTCGTGATGCTGGCCGTTATCATTCCAGTAAGCGATTCGCTACGCAGTACAGGGGCGACGGGAGTAGTTGCCGGCGAGCTTGCCAAACTAGGGACCATTCTTCCGGCGTCCGGCGCACTGATGCTCATCCTTGTCGCCGCCATGGCCGTTACGCCATTCCTCAACAATGCCGCCACCGTCCTTGTCATGGCGCCTATCGCCGCCGAATTTGCTAGTGATCTGGGCTACCGGCCGGAAGCATTTTTGATGGCTGTCGCCATTGGCGCCGGCTGTGACTTTCTCACCCCGATCGGACATCAGTGCAACACGCTTGTCATGGGGCCGGGTGGCTACCGCTTCAGCGACTATCCCCGTCTGGGACTGCCCCTATCTTTTCTCGTAGTCATTGTTGCCGTGCCGATGCTTATGATCGTTTGGCCAGTGGACTGACATCGATATTCGGATGCCCTCCTTGGAAATCCCACATGACACTACATTCCGGTTGGTGTCGCCAACGGTGGCCCTCTCGTCCCGCCCGCGGCGATAGACACTTTGTTCCAGCCGTTTATCGGGGCGAAGGGAAAGCAAGCAAAAGTCGGCACAAGGCGTGTTTTGCGCAGCGGCAGGGCCATGGTGAACTGCAAGCCGTCACAACGACATTCGATCTTGCCGCTAACCTGAGATACGAGCGTTGCACATCGCGCAGGGCGGACGAGGGCGGCCTGTTAGCCGCCCAGTCATTTCATCTCACACGTTGCGACGCCCTCTGGCCCCCTCCAGGTCATCACCTGTGTAGACATCAGCCGTTGGATCGAAGCCGGTCCAACCGCCTGCTTCGTATTCGTTTCGACGGCGGGCTATGTCGACGGAATTATATTGCTTCAGTATCTCTTCCGCGTCGGGGACTAGGTCGTCTTCGACCCTGGCTGTGACCATTGTTCCCCCACGCCGAACGCCTTCGGCATAAACATGTGCGTCGTTTTCCGGCACACCGGACTCTGTCATCGCGCCGATGATGCCACCAGCTGCGCCACCGACCACGGCACCGCCGACAGCGCCGACCGCAGTCGCTGCCAGCCAGCCCGCGGCAACCACGGGGCCGACACCAGGTATGGCCATCAGGCCGAGGCCGGTGAGCAGGCCGCCGGCCCCTCCGATAACGGCGCCGACACCAGCCCCCGCCGCCGCATCCTCGCCAGCCTCCGACGCTTCGCCCGTAAGCCGGCCGCTCGAATTGCTCGCCACGATGCTAATATCGTCGTGCGGAACGCCGGTGGCTTCAAGCTCACCCACAGCGTCGCTTGCTTGATCGTAATTGTCGAAGAGTCCTGTTACGGTTTTCATCTGATTTTTCCTTGCTTGGTGATCAATTCTTGCCGGCAACGACGTTGCCTTGAAAGTCGAGGGCGATGGGTGCTGCTTTGCCGTCCTTGCTCGCGGTTCCACGCCAGATCCCCTTGTCGTCCTTCGTCAGGGCGGAGACGTCCGAGTAACCCGCCTTCTCGATGGCGCTCTTGGCCTGGTCCTCGGTGAAGCTGTTGGCACCAGGCACCGGCGCCGCAGAATTTGTGGTGTCCGCATCGGAGGCGGCTGGCGCGGAACTGTCGGGGGCAGGAGCGGCAGCCGCGACCTTGCCGATCATCTCCTGATGCATCTTAAGTGTCGGCAACGTCTCGCTTGCAAACGACTTGAGAGCGGAATTGTCGCCATCCTTGGCGTAACTTTCAAACATGCTCACAGCGTCGGCATGCGCCGTCCTCTGCATGTCGGCATAGGGTGCATCGACTGGCGCCGCAGCTGACTGCAACTTGTCGACGTCGCTCTTGTGGGCAGCGTCGAGGTCGGCGGGCACCTGCAATTTCTGTTCGCCGGCAATACTCTCGAGCTTGGCGTTCGCAGTGCCATGGTCGGAGATCATCCTCTGGGCGAAATCCTTAAGGGTCGGATCTTGGAGCTTGTCTTGAGCGACCTTGCTGGACTGCACTTCGAACATCCCGCCGATCGCGGCCTTCGTGACGAAGTCCTGTGCCGTCTCTGCTGACAAGGCAGGCAGTACAGCGGTCATTACGGTCGCGATCGAGAGCGATGCCATGCGTAGTTTGGTTCTCATGCTGAGGTTCCTTGGTTGAGGAGGACGATGAACCCCAATCTCCTGGCGCTACCTTTGTTCCGGACGTTGACAAATGTCGGACATTTCGGGGCGCCGTTCCCGTCGTCGTGAAGCTGGCGGAGCGTCACCGATCCCATTGTCCGGGACCTCAGACCGATCGAAGAGTTGCCATTGCGCGCAGAGGGAGCCTGATGGCGAAAAATCCAACGGTGAAAAGTTCGGTGTGCGATCCGGCAAGAGCCTGAAGCAGACGCGCCCGGTCAGAAAAGCACCACAAAGGCGGAAAGACGTCGGTCGCGCCCCAGACTCCGCCTAACCGGCATGCCGGCGGGTAGGCAGGTCGACATGCGTGACCTCCGCCAAGTGATCGCGCGAACGGCCAAAGCACCCGCCGCTGCTCGTTTCTGAGGGTTAAACTTATGAAAGCCCGCCGCCCCATTTGCGAAGCGGCGGGCTTCATCCGCCCCAACCTCAATGCAACTTTGATGCCAAACCTTTTTGGCTCTCTATAGGACAATGGGCCTGTCCGACAGCGATCAAAACAGACATCCAAAATGCCAGCAGCAGGGCGCATATGAGACGAGGGCAGCGGTGGCAAAAAGCACGCCCTGCGAATCTGGCGGTGGATCGGACACCAACTTGTCGGGGGCGGATGATTGTCATTCATGATAAGCAATTTTGCGATGCCAAGTTTGGTCCCGCTAATCCTTCAGGTTGTCGGCGGAAATGGCCGCCCTACCGAAGGCCAAAGAAACTCAAAATCGCCAAGACGACGACCACCGCACCGACGAGCCAAATGATATTGTTCATGATCTCTCTCCTGTTGCTTTCGAAAGTTCGCGCCTGGCAGCGCCGATCGTTCGGGACGCCTCTGCTTCGAGTTCTACAAGCTTGTCCCTGATCTCCTCCGGCTCGGCGTGCTCCAATCCGACAACGTCATTTCTGGTTTCATTCAGTGAAACGATGATCTCATCGAGTTTGGCGTGAATGGCGGCGGTGTCGCGATAGCCTTGTAGAAGGACAACACCAGTGATCACGATGGCGGCAACCGACAGGGCGTAGGTAACCGCACTTGTGAGACCAAAGGGCACCAGGGCGGTGCAAAAAACCATTGCTATGAGAATGACATAGAAGCCCGGCGGCCGAGATAGGAAGTCGGAGGCCGCGAAAAGGAACCGATTCATATCCGGGCCAAAGTCATCAAGGCGACCAGTGCGGTAATGGCCACACAGATAGGCACTGCTGCCAGTAAGCCTGCCTCTAAGATCCGACTCTCTTTGTCGCGCAACATCAGGTCACCTACTCCAAGTTAAAGATATAGGGTTCGCGAGCAGCTGGGCGGCTCGCGAACCCTGCTATCGGCGTCGGAAGGGACGTTGCTGCGCCGATCCACCACATGTCAGCCAAGCACGAGTGCCATCACGAGAAGCGTGCTTGGCCAGCACTTTATCCATCTGGGTTTCTCCCAAATTCGAGAGACAACAGCCGCGGGGGGGGAGGCGTTCCAGTCGCTGTCTCTGACAGGACCAATGCGTGTTCTAGGACCAGACTTAGGCCCCAAAAGGACTAGACCTAAGTGCCTAAGGCGGAACGTTTAGGGCGGCTCCATGTTCAAGTTGCCGGGCGGCGCGGGACGATGATCGTGTTGCGCCCGTCCCCACGGGAGTGCAGATATGAACATGCTTCTAAAGAACACCGCAGCAGCGATGTTGCTCTTGGCTGGGATCGGCTCAGCCGCCGCGGACGACATCATTATCCAGCCGGAACAAGACACCGTCATCCGCGAATATGTGAAGCAGCAGCCCCTGGCGTCGGTCAAGCTCCCCGGCGTGGAACTGAATGTCGGGACAGCTCTGCCAGACACGGTTGAGATACATGAGGTCCCCAACGTCAAATACCGCTATGTGGTGGTCGACAACCGCACGGTGCTGGTGGACCCGGGCACCCGAAAAATCATCAAGGTTTACGACTGAACGAACCAATCCAACCCCGCCGCCATCGCTGGCGGCGGGGCTGAAGCTATAAATCTCCACGTACGGACGAAGATGATGAGCCTTAAAGTCGCGACATCGCAAGCGTTCTTGGCACGCCTCTCCGGCACGAATGCGGAAAGCACGTTAGAGCGAAGGCCGAGAGGAAACCCCTCCAAAGGTCTCGGGCTTTATGGATGATGGTCGCGGCCAGGCAGAGTTTTCCGCTCAGCAAGCCAGTCCAGGAGTTCAAGGACCTTCAGGGCACGATCTGTGCACGAGTAATACGCTTTTTGACGCTCCTGCTTCCGCGTGACCAGCCCAAATTCTCGCATTATGCTAAGGTGTTGGGAGAGTGCGGAGTTGCTAAGCCCTAAGCGCGACGCCAGATCAGAAAGGGATATTTCTCCGTTGGCAAGAATGACTAGAGCGAGAAGGCGCTTTTCATTAGCCATGGCAGCGAGCAGCTCGGCGGACGGCGCATAAATGCTGTGGTTTTCGGGATCCATGATGTCTCCCTCACTCACGCGTCGAGCGGGCCTTGCGCAGGCCGAAATGTAAAGAACTCTGAACTCGCCTCCCATTTACCGCAGCGGCGGGCCAAGGATGACGTGCCGGGATCGTCGGGCGCTCCGGCGCGTTAGAACTATTAGCGTAGCGTAATGTTCCATCAGAAGGGCGTCGCTGTTTGACGGCCGGCGTCGGCGGCTAAGCGCCTTAGCTCCTGGATCGACCCTTCTTCGAAGCCTGGGAACCTTTGGCTTCGGCAGCAAGGCGTTGTTCTCGAAGTCGCGCAGTTTTTAAAAAACGCGCCTCTCTCTCGGCCGCGTTAGCAACTTTTGCCTCGCGGTCTGCGCGATCCAATCGGTCTTTGTCGATGCTTCGCTGGGACACTTTGGCCTCCTACCAGAAGACCGTTGAATTTACTTTTCGCTAAATTGTTCCCGTCAATTCGGCGACTGCCTTCCTGACGCTTGCGGCACCAACAAAGCAAAACACCGCCACCGGCGTAGCGGGCTCTTGAAGAGGCAGGCAATTGGAGGGTACTGACAAACTAGGTACCGCCACAGTGCTTCCGGCATCAAAGGTGCCGGATCGCAACGCCGCATGCCGACAGCATCGATGGGCCGGAGATGAACGGCAAGGACCCCTGTGCAGTTCGCCAAGCACCTTCGGGTCCGGAGAGCCTGCACTGCAGCCTAGCAAGCTCTTCGAAACAGGCCGCGAGATCGTCATCAGCATTCGCCGGCTCTGAACATTGGTGATGTTGTGGAACCCACGGTGATGTTGTGGAACCCAGCGCAAGCCTCACATCGCTGCTTCCTGCTCCATCTCTTTCATGTCCTGAAAGCGGTCCGCAATCCGTGGGTGAACCCGGCCGCCGTCCGCAGCACCGATGGCAACGACAATCTCGTCGGCAGCCGGGCCGTCGGCGATCTGGAAGTTGGCGGTGATGAAATGCGAGCGGCGACCGTTCTCGCTCTTGTGCATCATCGGCAGCGATAGCAGCGCGCCCGGCGCGTTGCGGGTGTTACAGAATTCGAGATAGGTCGTGCCGCCGACGGCGTCGCGGAAGACATTGCCGAAGCGCAGCGTATGGATCATGGCGGAGGCATGCTCGATCTCGCCGGCGGTTCCGACGGCGGCCGCCTTGCCGTAGCTTTCGACGCGTTCCGCCTGCATCAATCCAATCAGGCGGCTCGTGAGTTCCTGCCCCAGCCGGGGCGCTATGGCGACAATCTCCGGCTGCAAATCCTCGACGAAGCCGCGCCCGGCCCATGGGTTGCGCAGGACGGCTGCCACCACGATCGACGTTACCGGCCTTGCACCCGCTTTGCCGCCTTCGATGTGCACTTCCTCGATGAAGGTGCTGACTTTTCGCAATTCCATGATTTGCCTCTCCAGGTGGAAGCTCAAGCTAATGCACGCCAACCATCGGGTATTCCTCCGGTTCGTAGGAAGAAACGGCGTGCGTCCCGCTTGGAAGCGGTGTAGCGTTCGTATATCCGCGACGGCTATAAATTCGCCCTTCGCGAGCGGCGGAAGATCAGGCGTGGACCACGAGTCGCAAATTCTCTCCTTGCGGGATGCCGCCAGCCTCATCAATTCGGGCGGCGATCTCCAGTCCGTGCTGCGCCATCTCGTGCTGGCGGCCTGTCGTCATGCCCAATGGACTCTAGGCTCGATCATGGGCATCGACGCCCCCCACGGCCACGCCTATGTCATCGTGCGCCACGACCCGACGCTCATTCACCGCACGTTGCCGGACCGTTGGGAGCTGGCCACCAGTCCCTCGATCGTCGCGCTCAACCGCAACGAGCCGGTCTACATCAGGGACGCGCGCGTATCGGAGGAGTTCCCGGGCTACCGCCGAGAAGCCTTCGAGCGCGACTACCGCAGTGTTCTGGTCATGCCGATGAACTGCGTCGACGAAGACGGCCGGCCGATGGTGCTGACCGTCGTTTCCCGCGAGATCACCGAAGTGACGGCGCAGGATATCGCCTTCATCGGCATGATCGTGCATCTGGGTGAGATCGCGGTCGAGAAGCAGCATCGGCTGCGCCAGGAGAAGCAGGCCGGCGAGCGTCTGCAGCGCGCCCTCTCGGCGCACACCTCGCTTCTCCAGCAAGCCTTGTCGGACGGATCGGTGGCCTCGCTCGCCGAAAAAGTCAGCGAGCTGCTACCCAATCCTGTGGTGGTGATCGATTTCCATGCCAATCTGGTTGTCGCCGGCCGTTCCCCGAGCGAGGCGCATTTCGACACCGCCTCCTGGCAGCAGGCGGTGAGCGGAACGCTCAGCCGGCAAATCTTCAAGATAGCTCGCGGCGCGTCCGACGGGCGTCACACCGAGACGCTGTTCGTCGATGACGGCAAGCGACAGCTCAAGCTTTCGGTGCGCATCGAGCCGCTTAGCATCGACGCCGAAGTGGTTGGCGCACTGATGATTTTCCCGACGCCTCACGAGTCTGGTCAACTCGATCAGATGCTGCTCGACAGCACCAAATTCGCCCTCAGTGTGCAGATGATGCGCAGCTTCGTGCGCTTCCGTTTCGAGACGCGCTCGCTGACCGAGCTTTTCCTGGAGGTGGCGGAGCGCCGCTGGCGCGACGAGGCCGATATCGTCAATCGCGCCCGCCGGCTGGGGCTCGACTTGACCGTTGCACAGAAGATGATCGTCGTCGACCTCGCCGAACAGGACGGTGCCATCGGCCTTGCCGATCCGCATCATGAGGTCATGCGTCTGCTGCAGCAGGCCGGCATTGCCGGCACGGCAATCGCGGTGGAGGATGGGCTTGTCTGTCTTGTCCCGGCCGATACCGGGCAGGATGGCGCGCGCTTCGCGAAATTGCCGCACAAGATTGCGGCCGGGCTTGGCCGCTATTTCGAAGGTGAGCCGGTGGTTGTGCTTTCCGAGGCCTGTGCCGCGCTGGTCGATTATCCCATCGCCTGGGAGCGGTGCCGCCGCATGATCCGGATCGGCCGTTCCTTCGGACGCACCGGCGTTTTTGCCGGCCAGGATTTCGGTCCGTTGCCGATATTGGTCGCCGCTGCCGACGCTCCGGACGTGCGCGGCTTCGTCGACGAAAGTGTCGGCGCCCTGATCGCGCATGACCGCGAGCACGGCACGCCCTATCTGGAGACGTTATTTGCCTATCTGCGCGAGGGCTGCCGCAGCCAGGCCTGCGCCGACGCCATCGGCCTGCATGTCACCACCTTACGCTATCGCCTGTCGCGCATGGAGGACCTGTTCGGCATCCGTCTCGACACGCCCGAACAGCGCTTCGCGGTTGAACTCGCGATCCGTCTCAGCGGCATCATCGACAGCCGCACGCCGACAGCCCGTTAGACTCTGTTGACCTCGCCACCACTGTTTCGACGCGGCAGCCGCCGCAAGTGCAGGCGCGCTGCGCCTGCACTTGCTCGGGATGGCAGCAGCACGCCCCGACATCTTTCCTACAGACCGGAGGAAGAAGGCCGGCCGTCTCTTGCCTAGCTTTCATCCGACACTATGGGAGGAAAGCAATGGCGGACGCGGTGGTACACAGGACGATCGACCCGATCGCCTTGCGTCGTGCCTTCGGCACCTTCGTCACCGGCGTGACCGTCATCACCACGCGCGACTGCGACGGCAATCCGCGCGGCACGACCGCTAACTCCTTTACCTCGGTCTCGCTTGACCCGCCGTTGCTCCTGGTCTGCGTCGCCAAGGCGGCGGCGAGCTTTCCCGCATTCAACGAAACACGGTCCTTCGCGGTCAATTTCCTCCATGAAGGCCAGGTCGACGTTTCTTCGGTGTTCGCATCCAAAGCGGCGGACAAATTCCAGTCGGTCAACTATGACCGCGCCCACACCGGCGCGCCGATCCTCACCGACAGCCTGACATGGTTCGACTGCACCGTTCACAACCGCATCGAGGCCGGCGACCACATCATCCTGATCGGCCAGGTCCAGGCTTTCGGAACCAGCCCATCGGCGCCGCTCGGGTTTTGCCGCGGCCGTTACGCCAGCGTAAAGGATCCGCTGCCTGCCGGCTGGCTGGCCTCGCAGGACATGATCATCGGCTATCTTGTCGAAGCCGGCGACCGCATCCTCTTGCGCACCGATGGCAAGGGAAGTTGGGTGCTGCCGACGGCGCGGCGCCGCAAGGCCGACAGTCAGCTCGTCCTCGATGGCGGCGAGGCGCTGACCCTCGTCCCTGAAAACACCTTCCTCTATTCGGTCTTCGACGTCGCCGACAGCGACCCGGGCTATCTCATCTACCGCGCCGAACTGAGCCGTGAGAGCGCTGAAGCAGCACTTCCGGATGGCCACGCCTTCTTTTCCGTCGACGTGCTGCCCTATGAGCGGGTCGCCACCCATGAATTGCGCGCCATGCTGCGCCGCTATGCGCGGGAGCGCCAGGACAAGCGCTTCGGCATTTACATCGACACCGGCGACGGCGGCCGCGTCGCCATGATCGACGGCCAGTCGCAATCGTGGACGCAAGCCGCATCCGAATGATGCTTCACCCAGGACAGACAGCATGAAAACGACGGTCGAATCGCTCGAAGGCTCACGCCAGAACCTGTTCATCAACGGCGCGTTCGTGGCGCCGAAAGGTAGCCAGTACATCGACAGTTTCGATCCGACCACCGGCAAGCCCTGGTACCAATTCGCAGAGGCCAATGCCGAGGATGTCGGCGCGGCCGTGGAGGCGGCGCGCCTAGCTTTTGCCAATCCAGTCTGGCGACGCATGACCCAGACCGACCGCGGCACGCTGGTGCGCCGTTTGGGGGAACTGGTGCTGGAGCACGCCGACGAGTTGGCGCTGATCGAGACCCGTGACAACGGCAAGCTGCTCAAGGAAATGCGGGCGCAGATGCGCGCCATGCCCGACAGCTACACCTATTTCGCAGGGATGGCCGACAAGCTGCTCGGCGACACCATTCCGGTCAACAAGCTCGACATGCTCAATTTCAACCTGCGCGAGCCGATCGGCGTCGTCGGCATGATCACGCCATGGAACTCGCCGCTGATGCTGCTCACCGGCACGCTGGCGCCATGCCTGGCGCTCGGCAACACGGTGGTCGTCAAGCCGTCCGAGCATGCCAGTGCCTCCACGCTCGCGCTGGCCGAGCTGATCATGGAGGCCGGCTTCCCGGCCGGCGTCGTCAATGTCGTGACCGGCACCGGCGCCGTGGCGGGGGACGCGCTGACCCGGCACCCTGGCATCGCGAAATTCGTCTTCACCGGTTCGACGGCGACGGGCCGGCGGATTGCCGCCAATGCGGCTGAGAACCTCATCCCCTGTTCGATGGAACTCGGCGGCAAGTCGCCACATGTCGTCTTCGACGACGTCGACATCGACCATGCCGTCAACGGCGTCGTGTCCGGTGTGTTCGCGGCGGCTGGGCAGACCTGCGTCGCCGGTTCGCGCTGTTTCGTCGAGGCCAGCGTCTACGATCGGTTCGTCGAGGCGCTGGTCGAACGCACGCGGCGCGTGCGGGTCGGGCTGCCGATGCTGGAGGAAACCGACGTCGGACCGCTGGCGCTGTCGGTGCAACTCGCCAAGGTGGAAGGCTACGTCGCCTCGGGCGTGCGCCAGGGCGCGCGGATTGCGGCCGGCGGCAAGCGGCCGCAGGCGGATGAGCTTGCAGGCGGCTGGTACTTCGAGCCGACCGTGATGACCGATGCCGACAACGGCATGGACTTCATGCAGGAGGAGCTGTTCGGTCCTGTCGTCGGCGTCATCCCGTTCTCGTCGGAAGACCAGATGATCCGTCTCGCCAACGACACCCGCTATGGCCTCGCCTCCGGCATCTGGACCCGGGACATCAACCGCGCGCTGCGTTTCGCCAGGAATGTCGAAGCCGGCACCGTCTGGATCAACACCTACCGCGCCTCGTCCTTCATGTCCGCCAATGGCGGCTTCAAGGAGAGCGGCTACGGGCGGCGCGGCGGCTTCGACGCCATGGAGGAGTTCTCGCGCCTGAAGAACGTCGTCATCGACTACTCGGGCGCCATGCAGGACCCCTTCATTATCCGCCTTCGCTGACCAACCCGACGCACTGGGGAGACCGACATGAAATTCGCCGTTTCGCTGACCATGGAACGCTTCTCGCCCGACATGCCGATGTCGAAGGTGAAGAGCAATCTCCTCGAGTTGGCGCGCCTGGCCGACGAGGGTGGCTTCGAGACGCTGTGGACGGCGGAGCATCACACGATCGAATGCACGATCTCGCCCAACCCCCTGATGACGCTGACCTGGCTTGCCCAGCATACCGAGCAGATCCGCCTCGGCACCTCGACGCTGGTCGCGCCCTACTGGAGCCCGATCCGGTTGGCAGGGGAGGCGGCACTTTGTGATCACCTGACCGGCGGGCGGCTGGAGTTCGGCATCGCGCGCGGTTCGTACCAATATGAGTTCGACCGCATGGCCGGCGGCATGCCGCAGCAGGAAGGCGTTGCCTATCTGAAGGAGCTGGTGCCGGCGGTGAAGAAGCTGTGGGCACAGGATTATGCCCATGACGGCGATTACTGGAAGTTCCCGCTCGCCGCCGGCGTGCCGAAGCCGCTGCAGACGCCGCATCCGCCGATCTGGGTGGCCGCGCGGGACCCGGGAACCTTCGACTGGGCGGTCGGCATCGGCGCTTCGATCCTGTCGACGCCCTTGTCGGCGCCGGCGGCCGAGATCGCCGTGCTCGGCGAGAAATTCCGCAAGGCCGTCGCCGATCATCCAGAGGTGCCGCGCCCGCGCCTGATGATGCAGCGGCGCACCTGCGTCTACGAACGAGCGCACGACTGGGAGATCGCGGTCGGGCATGCCATTGACTATGGCCGCGCGTTCGAGAACCTGTTCCAGAACATCGGCACCGTGCAAAACGGCTTTCCCGAAGCTATCCCCTACGAGAGCGTCAAGGGCAAAGACAATTACAATCCCGAGAACATCCGTCGCAACCTGATGTTCGGCACGCCCGACGAGGTGATCGAGAAGCTGCTCGACTATGAAGCCGCGGGCGTTGACCAGTACTGCCTCGGCCTGACGTTCAACCTGCCGTTCGAGCTGCAGAAGAAGACGATCAAGCTGTGGGTCGACGAGGTGATGCCGGTCTTCGCCGCGCGCGAGCGCGAAAGGGCGCGCCAGGCGGCGAGGGCGTGACCATGGCGCGCTCCGGCCAGCTCGATGTCGAGGGCGTACTGCTCAACTGGCGCCTTGAGGGTGAGGGTGGGTTGCCGCTGGTCTGCATCCATGGAGTCGGCTCCTATCTCGAAGCCTGGAGTGGCGTGGCGGGCCAACTGAAAGATCGCTTCTCGGTTCTCACCTTCGACCTGCGCGGCCATGGCCGCTCCAGCCGGATCAAGGGCCGTTACGAGATCGATGATTTCGTCAAGGAAACGCTGGCGCTGGCCGACCATGTCGGGTTTGCCACCTTCCATCTGGCCGGGTTTTCACTGGGTGGCCTGATCGCACAGCGCCTGTCGCTGACGCATGCCGAGCGCCTGAAAAAACTGGTGTTGCTGTCGACGGTCGCCGGCCGCACGCCCGAGGAACGGCACGCGGTGCGTGGCCGGCTGGCGGCGCTGATGGCGAGCGATGCCTCAGTGCATCATGCAGCCTCGCTGTCGCGCTGGCTGACGGAGGATTTTCAGGACAGCAACCCGGAGGTCATCGCCGAGTTGCGCCGGCGTGACGCTGAAAACGACCGCGACTGCTATGCGGCCGCCTATCGCGTTCTGGCCGAGACCGATTTCGGCGGCATTCTCGACCGCATCACCTGCCCGACGCTGATCGTGACCGGGGAGGACGATCAGGGCTCCAGCCCGCGGATGGCACGGCTGATGCACGAACAGGTGCAAGGGTCGCAACTCGCCATCCTGCCCGGACTTCGTCATTCGATCCTGATCGAGGCGCCGGCTCGGGTTGCCACCCTGATGGGCGATTTCCTGATGGACGCTGACCGCGGGAAAGGGGGCGGCGCCGATGAATAGCAGCCTTCGCGATGCGAAAGCGAACGCCGGACACCACTGGCTGCACGACCCCTCGCAGGGAGCGGGCCGAGACCTTCCCTGTGATCGGGGGAATGGCGACGGCTAACATCCTCCGCGACATCGGAAGACCGGACCGGCCACGACGTCGCTAAATCGGCGGGCCTTTGGGAGAGGACGCCGACCAGGTCGGCACGAAATTGGGACGTCACGACCGGCTGAACGGAAGTGACTGCAAGGAACTGAACAACAACAGGGGAATACGGATATGACATTCTGGAACAGACCACAGCTGACGTTGGCCGCGATGGCGCTTGCGCTTGGCGCATATCCTGCTCACGCAGGCGCGGTGCTCGACCGCGTTTTGGCGGCCGGCACGCTCAAGGTGGCGACCGATGCCAACTGGGCGCCGCAGTCCTTCGTGAATTCCAGCAACGAGCTGGACGGCTTCGATGTCGACGTCGCCAAGGCCATCGGCAAGCACCTCGGCGTCAAGGTCGAGTTCATCACGCCCGGCTGGGACATCATCACCGCCGGCCATTGGGCGGGGCGCTGGGACATGCATGCCGGCTCGATGACGCCGACCAAGAAACGCGCCGAGATCTTCGATTTTCCGGCGGTCTACTATTACACGCCGGCGGCCGTTGCCGTGCACAAGGACAGCAAGGCCAAGACGCTGGCAGATCTCGACGGCAAGGTGGTCGGCGCCACCAGCACCTCCACTTTCGAGGCCTATGCCAAGAAGGATCTGACGCTCGACGCCGCCGGCGCGCCGCCATTCGAGTACAAGCTCAACCCGGAGGAGGTCCGCTCCTACGGGAATTCGACGACCGCCTTTGACGACCTCCGCCTCGGCGACGGCGTGCGCCTGGACGCGGTGGTCTCTTCGCTACCGTCGATCCTCGACGCCGAGAAGGCCGGCTACCCGATCAAGCAACTAGGCGATCCGGTGTTTTACGAGCCGCTGGCGATTGCCATCGAACGCGGCGATCCCGAACTCTCCGCCAAGATCGGCGACGCCGTGAAAGCGATGAAGGAGGATGGCACGCTGAGCAAGCTCTCCGAAAAGTGGTACGGGCAGGATTATTCGAAGACCAACTAGCCCCTTTCAAAGGCGGCCTGCCCCCCGGCAGGCCGCCGAACAGCCGGTGCTCAAAGATGCTCTATCCCGATACCGTCGAAGCCGAAATCCTCGTCCACAAACCCTGGTTCGTGGCTACGATGTTCGGCGTCGTTCTGCTTCTCTTCATGGCTTTCAACATGTCGAGCACCAGCTTTGCCGAACTGATGCGCCCCGTGATCGGCGAACCGTCGGTGAGTGGCTTCTACGGCCGCTTTGCCATTGCTTTCGCCATAGCGGTGATCTTCACCTTGAACGTCGTGCTGATCGGCTTCGCGCCGCTCAAGTTCCAGATCGGCATCGTCTGGCTCGAACTGCTGCTCCTGTTCATCGCCTTCTTCGAAACGTTCCATCTCAGCCTGCCCTTTATCAGGGAGAAGCTGCCGTTCCTGATTAGCCAGGGCGTTGTCACCACACTCTACGTCTCGGCCATTTCGATCGTTATCGCTTCCGTCATCGCCGTCGCCGGTGCGGTGGCCAAGCTTTCCAGCAATGGCTTCGCCTACGCCATCGCCAGCTTCTACACCTCCTTCTTCCGCGGCCTGCCGCTACTCATGCAGGTCTATCTGATCTATCTCGGGCTGCCGCAGCTCGGCTTTGTCATTGATGCGGTTCCGGCCGGCATCCTGGCGCTATCGCTCTGCTACGGCGCCTACATGACCGAGATCTTCCGCTCCGGCATACAGAGCATCGATCGCGGCCAGTGGGAGGCGTCGCGCTCCATGGGCTTCGGCTTCACGCTGACCATGCGTCGCATCATTCTGCCGCAGGCATTGCCGGTCATCATTCCGCCAACGGGCAACCAGTTCATCTCGATGCTGAAGGATTCCTCGCTGGTCTCGGTCATCGGCGTGTGGGAGCTGATGTTCCTGGCGCGCACCCTCGGACAGAAGACCTTCCAGCACATGGAGATGCTGATCTCGGCAGCCATGATCTACTGGATGCTGTCGATCTGCCTCGAACTGGTCCAATCGCGGATCGAACGGCATTACCACAGGAGCAAGGTGCGATGAGCGCTCCGGCCATCATTGAAGCCAAGTCCGTTTCCAAATGGTACGGCAAATTCCAGGCGCTGAAGAACATCAACCTGATCGTCCACAAGGGCGAGCGGATCGTGATCTGCGGGCCCTCGGGTTCCGGCAAATCAACGCTCATCCGCTGCTTCAATCGCCTGGAGGCGCATCAAGAGGGCGACATCGTCGTCAACGGCGTTGCCTTACATGGCAAGATGACCAACGTTGCCGCCGTGCGCTCCAACGTCGGCATGGTCTTCCAGCACTTCAACCTGTTTCCGCACATGACGGTGCTGATGAACTGCATGGCCGGCCCAATGTGGGTGAAGGGCGTATCGGAAAAGCAGGCGCGCAAGACCGCACTGAAGTTCCTTGAGCGGGTCCGCATTCCCGAGCAGGCGAACAAGTTCCCCATCCAGCTGTCCGGCGGACAGCAGCAGCGCGTGGCGATTGCCCGCAGCCTGTGCATGGAACCGGCTGTCATGCTGTTCGATGAGCCGACCTCCGCCCTCGATCCGGAAATGGTCTCCGAGGTGCTAGAGACGATGACGGGATTGGCTCGGGACGGCATGACCATGGTGTGTGTGACGCATGAGATGGGTTTTGCGCGTGCGGTTGCCGACCGGGTGATCTTCATGGACGCTGGGCAGATCGTCGAGGAGGGCACGCCCGACGGGTTTTTCGGCCACCCGCGCCATGATCGAACCAAGTTGTTCCTCAGCCAGATACTGAAGCATTAAACTTCCAGAAAAAAGCTGCGTGGATGCGCTGGACGAACGGCCCGTGCCTTTCCTCAACCAGCAGCGCGCGGGTGCCGCCGATCCTTGCGGATCGTGTCTGCCAGCGCGACGCTGACGTCGGACGCTTTGCTAGCCTCAATGCCAATCACCAAGCTGCTCAACAATATCGATGCGGTAGGCGCCGGATTTTGCGTACCCACAGTGTTGCCGATGCCTTGCAAGTCAGCCGGGGAACCATTGAAAATCCTGGCCGTTACGGTGGTCCTGGTCCGCGCGAGAGGGCACTTTGGAAACAGATGATGCATCACCGATCACTTCTGGCGTCGAGGGTCTCGATTACATCCTGAGAGGTGGTTATGCCAAATACCGGTCACACCTGATCGAGGGCAGGCCTGGATCCGGCAAGACGACGCTCGGGCTGCAGTTTCTGATCAACGGCGCGCAGAACGGAGACAGGTGCCTTTACATCACACTTTCCGAGAGCAAGCGTGAACTTCTGTCGGTCGCCAATCGTCATGGGATGTCACTAGACGGCGTAGACATTCTGGAACTGGTACCCCCGGAGCTCAGCCTCGATCCGTCTCAACGCCAGACACTGGTGCACTCCTCCGACCTTGAACTGGGTGAAACGGTCCAATCCGCACTGGATGAAATAGGCCGTCTTAAGCCGGATCGTGTCGTTTTCGACTCCCTGTCGGAGATACGCCTCCTATCCCAGGGCTCCTTGCGCTACCGGCGGCAGGTGCTGGCGTTGAAGAGCTTCTTCCTTCTTAACGACGCAACGGTTCTGCTCCTTGACGACCTGACCGCCGAATTTGACGATTTGAACCTGCATTCTATCAGCCATGGGGTCATTCGCATGGAGCAGCTGTCACCCGTGTATGGGGGGGAACGCCGCCGCTTGCGGGTCATCAAGATGAGAGGTGTGGAAATTCGTGGCGGATACCATGACTTTGTCATCCGGCCAGGTGGGGTATCGGTCTTCCCCCGGCTCGTGGCCGGCGAACACGACGAAGGGAAGCAGGGCCCGCCAGCCCTAAGTGGCACTTCCCTCGACAATCTATTGGGCGGCGGGCTGTCACGAGGCACCAGCACCTTGTTGATCGGGCCATCAGGTGTAGGCAAGTCTACGATTGCTTCAACATTCTGCCACGCAGCGCTTTTGCGCGGCGAGACGGTGCTGGTGCTTCTTTTCGATGAAACGAAGCGTATCTTCCTGGCGCGCGCAGCCGGGCTTGGATTGGACCTGGAACCGTTCATCAAGAGTGACATGCTTCTCCTGGAGAAAGTCGAGCCTGCTGAACTGTCACCCGGAGAGCTGTCGTCTCGGATCCAAGCCGCCGTGGACCATTCGAATGCGCGGCTTGTGGTGATCGACAGCCTAACCGGCTACTTGAATGCGATGTCCGAGGAACAGCATCTGGTGTTGCAAATGCACGAGATCCTTACCTACCTCAATCAAAAAGGCGTCGTCACAATCCTTCTGCTCGCCAACCACGGATTGCTCGGGCAAATGGTGGCGCCCGTGGACATGACATACCTCTGCGATTCGGTCATGTTGTTGCGCTTCTTTGAGAATGACGGGAGGTTGAGGCGCGCGATCTCAGTAGTGAAAAAGCGCGTCGGCGCCCACGAAGACACCATTCGCGAATTCAAGATCAGCCCCGCCGGCCTCGCCGTGGGGGAACCTCTTGAACAGTTCCGAGGCATCCTGACGGGGGTGCCCTCCTATCAGGGCAAGCAGGGCGATCTTCTCAAAGATAAATCATCGTGATGGCAACGGATCCCGGAGTGCTCATCCTCTCACCGACCGGCCGTGATGCAAAAATCGCGGCATCAATCCTCGCGTCGAAGGGCATTGTAACGCATATCTGCAGCACTCTTGCTGAGACGTTGCCGCTGCTGGATATGGCACAGTGCCTAGTCGTTGCAGAAGAAGCATTGCTCACTTCGGATCGCAATCCATTCGCCGCCTGGCTTGAAAGCCAGCCGGCCTGGTCTGATTTTCCGATCGTTCTTCTCACGATGCGTGGCGCTGAGTTCGACGAGCGGCTGAGATTTCTCGACCGCTATCTCATCGTTCTGGAGCGGCCGTTTCTGGCATCAAGTCTAGCCAACTCCGTGCGTTCCGCGCTGCGCGCCCGCACGCGGCAGCTCGAAGTCAAATCCTTGCTCGAGCACAAAGAGGAAGTGGCGCATCGTCAGAAGCTGTTGATCCGGGAGCTTCATCACCGCGTCAAGAATACTCTCGCTAATGTGAGAGCGATGATGGGGGCAACAGCCCGCTCAAGCAGCAATGTGGATGATTTCGTGCGCAATTTCTCGGCCAGGCTGGTATCTCTGGCTGACACCCATTCGATGCTGACAGATGATTATTGGCAGACCGCATTTCTGCACAAATTGCTGGAAACCGAGCTTCGGCATTACGACACGACGGACAGGTCACGCATTCTCTTGGAAGGGCCTGATGTCGCGCTTGTCGCGGATCTCGCAATACCCGTGGGCATGGCTTTCCATGAGCTGGCGTCGAATTCGTCGAAATTCGGAGCGTTGTCCTGGCCTCGGGGACGGCTTGAGGTACGCTGGTCGGTGGCGCAATTCAAAAATGCTCAAGTGGTTCATCTTGACTGGCGTGAACGCGATGGCCCTGAGGTGCACCCGCCCCAGCGAAGTGGTTTTGGCACAACCTTGCTAGAGAGGGTTGTCGCCGTGCAGTGCGACGCAAAGGTTGAGCTGCAATACCACCCCAAGGGGTTAAGATTTGCAATGGACTTGCCCCTTCGGGACACCAGGCTTGTCCCTGCCTACTAGTCTGCGCGGGCCGTTTCGGGGGCGCCCTATTGGCGGCAAAAGGCCTATCTGGCGAGCAATCGCGGGGACTTTGCATCTCCACACTATTAGAGCTGGGAGCGTAGCCTGCTGGCAAAGTAGTCGGTGACCTTTTCGCTCACCGGACGTGCTTGCCACTCTTCCAGCCTGACTTGCCTTGATCGTTTCAGGTCCTCGTTGAAGATGTCTATTTGCGTTCGCGCGAATTCCATGCCGTAGACGTTCAGACTGGCCTCATCGTTGAGGCGCAAGGAACGCTCATCCAGATTGGCCGAGCCAACGCTCACCCAGACATCGTCGACGATCAAAAGCTTGGGGTGGTACATTGTGGGTTGAAACTCAAAAATGCGCACACCGGCTTTGAGCAATTCGCCCCAGAAATAACGTGAACCCTTTCGCACTATGGGCACATCCGTCAGCCAATTGGGAACGATGACATCGACCGAGACGCCTCGCTTCCTTGCATCAAGAATCTGCTGCAGGGCTATGTCGTCGGGCACGAAGTAGGCCATGCCGATGCGCAGATGATCCTTGGCCGCGGCTATTGCTGCCAACATCATCAACTCCATGTTCTCCGAGCCGTTTGGCTGCGAAGAAAGTATCAACTGGGCATCGAGCCCACCAGCGGGCGCAACTGCAGGGTAGAACTTTCCGCCCTGCAATGTCTCGCCGGTCGTCTCGAGCCAGTTTTCCGCGAACGCCGCTTGGAATGCGGACACGGCGGGTCCTTCGATCCGGTAGTGCGTGTCGCGCCATTCATTTGAGTTGCGTGCGTTCCCGCGCCAATTATCGGCAATGCCGGCGCCGCCAGTGAATGCTATCCGGCCATCGACGATCAGCAGCTTGCGATGAGTTCGGTTGTTTACACGGTCCAACGTATACCAGCGTAAAGGCCGATAGCGTTCGAACCTCACACCGGCAGTGGTCATGATGTGGATCAAGTCCTCGTCGAAGGGAAGGCTGCCAACCCAGTCGACGTTCACACGGACTTCGACGCCTTCGCTGGCTTTCGCCGCCAATGCGATCGCGAACTCGTAGCCGATGGCTCCTGACCAATAAATATATGTCTCCATGTCGACGCTGGATCGAGCCGCCCCGATTGCTTGCAGCATTGAGGGAAATATTTCGTCTCCGTTGATGAGAGTTTGGACCGCGTTGGAATCGAACATCTGCCCTTGCGAATAGCTGCTCATCGTCTCGGAAAATTGGGGATCCGTAGCGTCGAACCGATGGGGGACGATTGATCGTAGAACGCGCGGCTCTGGAGTAAGATTTATGATCAACACCGTGAGCAGGCTGGCCATGGTGGCGATGGCCAGATAGATGAGCACCTTTCGCCAAAGCTCAATGCCGGAGGTCTTCTTGCGGGCGCCTGACGCGACGGAACCGAAAGGCTGCACGTCAATCGCCCCGCTGCTGGCGATGGCGATGCTTTTCGATCTCCTCGGGCTCTTCATCATCGATCCGCGTGATTGCGGCTCCGTGCCAATCCAAGCTCTGTCGCTCGAAGATCATCCAAAGAATTGCGTAAGCCAACAAGATCAGGAACGCAGCGGGACGAGAGGTCAATGTGCCAATTGAGTTAAGCACGCTTGTGACCGTATGATTTGCCATTCCAAAGAACTCGCGGCAGTGCCCCTGGTTCCCATGAGGCATCATACCGCCCCGCCGTGCCTACAGTGGCTTATGGGTAGGCCACTTGAGTACATCGCCTCTGGCCAGTCGTTACTTTCGATCGAGCACCTTTCGGACCTTCTCGGCCAACTTGTCGATCGTGTAGGGTTTCGTCAAAAGCTCCGTTCCAAAATCGAGCGTGCCATTGTGACAGCGATACATTGTCCTGCCCATTCGTTCGAGCATCAAAAATCCCGGAGCATTCTGGCAGCCTGGAAAATGCGAAAATGAATTCGTGGTCCAATGCCGTCGGTATTTAACTTGGGCGATGCAGCTATGTTCCTGCTTTTGCAAAAATTGCGCAGCCTCGTACGCGATGCAAGGTGCGTCTGTCCGTGTCGCCGGCGGAATATCCGCTGCCGAGATCGTGTTACCTATTGTGATACAAACGACACCCCGCAAGATGGAAAATGTAACAAAAACAGCTAGTGACGGGCTGAGTGATCCCAGCCAACGGTGCCATCGGTTTTCCAGTAAGTAATTGAATTTATTGTGAAAGTTTACCCTTGGCGACAAAATTTGTATCACAGTAGGTCTCACAATATTTATCATAAATAGTAATTGGGCGCGCTCGGAACGCGACGCGAAGTGATTGATACCAAAAAGTTTTTTGCGACACGCGATGATCATTGTCGGAAACCGCCAGTCTTGGCGAAGAAAATCGCACCGGAAAGGCTTCGATGGGCCGCTTCCCGTCTACCGTGGGAGCCGATGGATGGCATCAGGCGCACCCGTCGCTGGATTGGGACTTGGCGGGTGCGTCCCATCCAGACAGCCATGCCGGTGCCGTTTGACACTCATTGCGGATGGCTCGGCTCTGAGGTAATTTAGATCCTGATCGGATGGGAAAGTGCCTGCTGTCGCGACGGTTTTTTGTTTTCTGTTCCTGTCTCGGCTGATTGTGAGCTCTTTAACAGCCTTGATACCGCAACCTTGGGGGCTTGTGGTCATCAGGTAGCGACGGTGGAAACAGGCCATGCTCCGACTTTGCGGATTCATCGCGGTCTTCTTCGTAGCGGCCCTTACGACCTTCGATGCGTCGGCCGATCGACGGGTCGCCCTGGTGATCGGCAATTCCGACTACCGGCAATTCCCGGCGCTGAAGAACCCGGTCAAGGATGCCGAGGACGTCTCCAAGACGTTTCGACTGGCAGGGTTCGAAGTTTTCGTTGCAAGCAATCTCACCAAGCTGCAGTTCGAAGAGCAGTTCCGCAATTATCTTGCCGCGATCGATGGCGCCGACCTCGCCGTCGTCTACTATTCCGGTCACGGTTTCCAGATCGGCGGCGAAAACTTCCTGATTCCCGTCGATGCCTCGTTGAAGCAGGCTGCGGACATCGAGGTCCAGGCCATCAAGCTCAACGATGTCCTGGAACAGATGCGTTCGAAATCGAAGATCCAGGTGATCGTCCTCGATGCCTGCCGCAACAATCCGTTCCCGCGCAAGAATTACTGGCTGAGAGACCAGCTTATCACCGGAGGCAACGCCGGGCTCGCGCAGGTCAGAAGCTCGCTGAACACACTCATTGCCTTTGCCACCGAGCCTGGGGCGGCGGCCTATGACGGCAGCGGCGACCTCAGTCCGTTTTCGGCGGCGTTTTCCCGTCGCGCGCTGGCCCCGAACCAGGAGATCCGCACGGTCATGGCGGCGGTGCGCCGGGATGTGGTGGAGGCAACAAAAGGCCTGCAGGTTCCCTGGGAGAACTCGTCGCTGATCGACGAAGTGGTGCTGATGCGCCGCAGCAACCGCCCCTCGCTGCCGCCGGTGCTTGAAAAGGTCGTGTTGTCGGGGGTCGGCCCGGTCGATTTAGGCCTGCCGGAACCGGTCGATGTCGACGGCGGAACGATCACCGTGAGCATCGAGAGACCACCTGCTCTCGGCCGCCTCATGCTGGACGGGAATCCTGTCGAGGTTGGCGAACCGATCCAGGGCAAGGACCTGCCGCGTTTGCAGATGGATGTGCCCAAGGGGGTCGACGCGCAGGACGAGGTGGATATGCTGGCCTACGCCACGCATGACAATTGGGGCGGTCAAAGCCAGGGCATCCTGGTGTTCCGGGTCAAAAGCGGCGAAGGGGCCCATGGCGAACAGGTCATGGCCTCGCTCGCGGCCGAGCAAAAGCAACAGGTGGTGGAGCGCGGCATTCATATCACAGGTGCCGCCGAGGCGATCGAAAACCGCGACATTGATGTTCCCGTTGGCGTGGGCCCGGTTGCGCTTAACCTGGATTTCCCGACCGACGATCCCGCGGTCAGTCTCAAAGTTTCGGCATATCCCGCGACAGGAACCCTTTCGCTCCCCGACAGAACCCTGTCACCTCAGTCCAGCCTGATGGCCGCTGAAGTCGACCGGCTGCGCTACGAACCTCAGATCGGAGTCGTCGCGCCGGTCGAGGTCGGCTTCGAAATCCGTGCGGACAGCGCTTCGTCCAAGCCCGCCACGATGAAGCTGTCGCCAAGCGTCGATCCGTGCGACTCCGCCGCCGGCGAGCCTCTGGACCTGCAAGGCGTCGTTCCCGGCCTGCTGCCGAACGAAATCGGCGCCAGCGCCGTGGAGGTTTGCGAAGCCGCTGTGAAGGCTTACCCCGATGTCCCACGCTTCCGCTACGAACTGGGGCGCGCGCTGCTTGCAGCCGGCAAGGTCGAGGAAGCGAAGACAGCCATCGAGGAGGCCGCCAAGAAGGGACATGTGCGCGCCGTGTTCGAGCTCGGCTACATGTATGCGACGGGAACCGGTATGGCCATCGACCGCACGCAAGCCAACGCTCTTTACGCAGCAGCATCCGACAAGGGCGATCCCTACGGCATGACGTCCTGGGGCCGTATCTTGTTCAACGGCAGGGGCGTCAAGCCCGATACCGCCAAGGGCCTGGACCTGCTGCTCAAGGCGGCGGCGATGGGGCACACCTATGCCATGAACGATCTCGCCGCGATCTTCACCGAGGGCCGCAACGGCGTGCCCGCCGATGCGACCCGGGCCGTTGCTTTCCTCGAGGCCGGCGTGCAGCGGCAGGACATGTATTCGATGAACCTGCTCGGGCGCAATTATCTCAACGGTCAGGGCGTTGAGAAGGATCCGAAGACGGCGCTGGGGCTCTTCCAGAAGGCCATGGACCTCGGCCAGCCCTACGCTCCGGGCAGCCTTGCGCGCATGTACCGGGACGGCGTCGGGGTCGAGCAGAACGTCGCCGAAGCGCAAAGGCTGTTCGAACTGGCGACCGCGCGGGGCGACCAGTCGAGTGCCTATGACCGCGCGGCCCTCGAAATGCAAAAGGCCGACAAGGCCGACCAGGCCGTCGCCGTGCGTTTCCTTGCATTCGCGGTCGCGCTCGATTTTCGCAAGGAACTGCCGGACGCCCAGAAGATACTGGCACAATTCGGGGCGAAGCCGAAAACGGCGGCGTTGAAAGCGCTGCGCCAAGAACTCAAGTCGAAGCTTCCCGCGTCCGGTTCGCTGGACGCACAACTGGTCAGCGTGGCCAGGCGAGTCTGGGAAGAAGCCAATCCGCGTCGGGACTTGTTCTGATCAACTGGGAGGCAAAGATGGGCAGGATATCGAAGCAAGCAATCATCGGAACAATTCTGTCCGGCGTCCTGGCGGGGCTCATGGGCTGCACGTCCTTGGTGCCCCAGCTTGAACCTACGCCGCTTGTGGCGAAGCCCCAGCCGAAGGTCGTTCGCACGGCGCCGCCGCGAAAGGTCGTCAAGAAGAAGATCGTCAAGAAAGTGGTCCAACCGGTTGAGGAGGTCCAGCCGGTTGAAGGGGTCCCTGTAAAGCCGCCTGTCTTTCCCACTGCGGGTGGAGGCGGAAGCGGAGGGGGAAGCAGCGGCGGTGGCGGCGGCTGGGGAGGAGGTTAACCAGTAGGTGTAAAGGGGGAGGCGTTTCCGCCGCAATCAGTAAATCCAGACGCCAAATCACACCGATCCGCCAACAAGCGCTGCTACCCCGGATGCAGCCTCCGCATCCCTGTACCCGCCTTAGCGCACCATCCCGCAACTTGAGCGCGAGCGACATTTTCACGCTTTCGCGACGACCGGCGCACCTGCTCGCCAAGCGGGTGCAAGTACTCTATGCTCCTGCCAGGTGTCGTGTCGATACGGTGGTCCTGGGCAGGGGCATTCCATGTTCGAAGTCGTCGCATTCTGGTGGAAGACGAGGCTGAAAGACCCCGCCACACGAGGTCTAGGCCTGATCGTCGCGCTTTCCGGCTTGCTGCTGCTCGGATCGCAAACCGCCAACGCCGCGCCGAACTGGACGCTTGATCCCACAGCATCAGTCATCACCTACCAGTCGGTTAAGAAGAACACGATCGTCGAGACCAACAAGATCAGGAACATCACCGGCACACTTAATTCGGCGGGTGATGCCAAGGTCACATTCGACCTCAATTCGGTCGATACCGGCGTCGACTTGCGCAACGTCCGCATGCGCTTCCTGTTCTTCGAGACATTCAAGTACCCGACGGCCGAGCTGACGGCCAAGGTGGATCCCGCCGCATTCGCCGATCTCGCGACAAAGCGCAGGGTGAAGTCGACGCTGCCTTTCCGTCTCAATCTGCACGGCGTCGACAAGGACCTCGAGGCCAGCATCGTCGTCACCATGATCAGTGACAACATGGTCTCCGTCGCTTCGGAGGCTCCGGTCGCGGTTCATGTGGAGGATTTCGGCCTGCTGCCGAATGTCGACAAGCTTCAGCAGGCGGCCAATGTGACCAACATCGTTCCGACCGCGTCGGTGTCCTTCGATTTCGTCTTCACCGCTGACGGCAGCAAGCCCGCCGCCGCCCAGACCGTCGCTGCAAGCACAGCCGACGTCGGCCCCGTTGCCACCGATGCCGCGAAGGCGAATTTCAGCGATGAGGAATGCCTGAACAGGTTTACCGTGCTCTCGCGCACTGGTGCGATCTACTTCCGTCCCGCCAGCGCGCGGCTCGATGCGAAAAGCCGGCCGTTGCTGACGGAGGTCGAAGGTGTCGTCGGCAAATGCCCAAGCTTGAAGGTCGAGGTCTCCGGTTACACCGATTCCGACGGGTCGCCGGACGCGAACAAGCTGCTCTCGGAGCGGCGAGCCCAGGCGGTTGCCGACGCCCTGATTGCCGAGGGCATTCCGCGCAATCAGATCAGCGCCGCCGGCTATGGCGAAGATCGGCCGGTTGCCGCCAACGATACGCCGAAGAACAAGGCGCTCAATCGGCGGATCGAGTTTTCCGCCTCCAAGCTCGTGAACTGAGGTTCCGGTGAGGTCCGATCTGATCGCCTGTTGCGGTGGCCTCTTTCGTGCCGCCGGGCTTGCCGCGCTTGCCTTGCTTTTGACTGTAACAGCCGCCAGTGCCGAGCGCCGGATCGCGCTGGTTCTGGGCAATTCCCAGTACCAGCACGCGGCGCCGCTCGCCAATCCGGTGCGCGACGCCCAGGCCATGGCCGAACGCTTGAAGAAACTCGACTTCGAGGTCTTTTCCGGCTTCGACCTGCCCAAGCTGCAAACACAGGCAACGATCGCCCAGTTCGCAAAGCAGGGGCGCGGTGCCGACATCGCCCTGTTCTTTTACGCCGGCCACGGCTTGCAGGTTTCGGGCAAGAACTACCTACTTCCAGTCGACGCCACGCTTGAGGACGAAACCTCCCTCGACTTCGAGGCCGTGTCGGTTGACCTCATTTTGCACCAGATGTCGCGAGAGACCAGCATCAGGCTGGTATTTCTCGACGCTTGCCGCGACAATTCCCTCGCGGAGATGCTGGCCAAGACCGCTGGCGGCAAAGGCGCAAGCAGCGGCCTTGCCGAAATCCCGATAGAGAAGGGCGGCGCCGGCACGCTCGTCGCTTTCGCCGCCAGTCCCAATCAACTCGCCTACGACGGGTCGGGCGAACATTCGCCTTTCACCTCGGCGCTGCTCAAGCATATCGGCGCACCGAACGTCCCCATCACCGAGGCCATGAACGGGGTCACCAGCGACGTCTTGAAGGCAACCACCGGCAAGCAACATCCCTGGATCAGCGTCTCGCTGACCACGGAGGTCGTTCTGCACAAGGTCGATCTCAATGCGCCATTGATCGTGGGCGAGGCGAGCGCGCCTCAGGCCGAAGGCGGATCCGACGCGCGCAACACCGGCGCTGCAAGCGCATCAGGCCAAAGCGACGACCAGCTTGCGCTCGATGTGCTGCGTCAGAAGATCCCTAGGCTGGGGTCGGACGCCCCGATCTTTTTCGACCATCCGATCGATTTCGGCGATCCGGCAATCGACGGCAAGAGCATCGCCCAGCTAATCAAGGGCAAACCCCTGTTCAGCCCGGTGGAGGGATTGGACAAGTCGGTATGGGAGGACAAACGCTGCGACGGCTGCCATGAATGGGACGAGGCACGGCTATGCGAACAGGCGAAAAATTTCGCCACCAACGATGCTTCCGTTTTGCGCCTGCAACATCCACTTGGAACGCGCTTCAAGGTGGCGCTTGCCAAATGGGCTCAAGGTGGCTGCAAGTAAGCATCCGCCGATTGGCGCAGCGCCTCGATCTCGGCCATCTGGATGCCCATTTCGACAAACGCGGAAAGAACGGCAAAGCGGTCCACCAGTGCGACACGCGCCAGCCCGGCCAGAACACCGGCATTGACTGCATGGGCGGCAGGAAACGTTAAGGCCGATGGTGCTTCTGCGCCGACAACAGATCCGACAATAAAGGAACCGTTGTCACGCCATCCCGCCGCCCGGGCAATCCAGGCTCCCGGGGTTGTTGGCGGCGTTGCCTCTGCCTGGCTCACTGCGGCGCGATGGTGGGGGCTGTCCGGTTCACCAACCCAGTCGCGAACATAGGCGAGCAACTCGTGATCAGTCCCATCGAGCAACTCGCTCAGATGGCTCAGGCATTCATGCGCCCACCAGACCGCAGCCCGATCGGGAAGCAGGTAGGCACAGAACGTGATCGCCTCTTCGGGAACGCGCCCGGCGAGCAGGTCGCGGCAAAATTCGATCGATTGCTGTTCGGTTGGAAGGGCTCTCATGTCCCGGGCAATAGCGGGACAAGCCATGAAGAGATCCTGTGCCGTTTTGAATCGGAGCTCATTGGCCATGACCGCCACGCCTTCATCGAGAAGCTCCAACCACTCAAGCCCCAGGCGCGGCGCGGGTCAAGTCTCAACCGGTGACGCTGCAACAACTGCCGGCACCGCCGCATCCCCTGGCGTTTATCGACAGACAATTGCCCCGGAATTTGGTATGATCACCACCATCGAAATCGGATGCTCAAGCAGGAGTAACCGCTATGCAGTGGGGCAGTTCAGCCTTGGTGTTGGCAGTCGTGTTTTTCTCGACTCACGCTTCCGCCGACCCTGTTCAGAAATCAGAAGACATCGTGAAGTTTTTTGCCGGCGCCGCCGACCTCGGTAAGTCGCGAGGAATTTGTGTAGGAACCGAGGAAGAGTGCAAGAGCAAGACCAAGGCAAAAGACGCGCCGGCCGAAAAATCCAGCCTCGATATGCTGATCAATTTCGGGTTGGATTCGGCCGAACTCGACGCGACAGCGCGCAGTGAACTCGACGAGTTCGCCAAGGCCTTGAAGGACAGGCGGCTGAGCACATTCAACTTCGTTGTCGAAGGCTACACCGATGCCACCGGCACGGTCCACTACAACGAAGGCCTGTCGCAACGGCGAGCGCAATCGGTGGCAGCCTTCCTGACGGCCAATGGTGTCGAGGCCGCCCGCATCAACCCGATCGGCATGGGCGAAAAGAATCCGCGCAGCCCCAACCCGTACGATCCGGCTAACCGCCGCGTGGAAATGCGGATAAAGACGCAATAGCACCTACCGCGTGCCACTGTTCCAGGAACGCCGGCGGTCAGTTCTTGAGCACGCCGCCCACAGCCACACCGGTGCCGAAGATCAGCGCCTTGGTGAGGAAGTCGTTGTTATCCCGGGGCGGCGGAAGATCATCATCCTGCCGCACCACTGTGTCCCGGTTGCGCCGCTTCTGAACGACCTGCTGTTGTTTGCGGGGTTTCTGTGCCACCGGTCTCTGCGTGCGGACCTTCTTTACCACCTGTTTTTTCGGCTGCGTCGCACGGGCCTGATCGGCAGCATATCTGGCGCGCACGGTTTCCATCATCGGATCAGTCTGGATCACCAGGAATGCAAGTTGCTCGCGTGTCAGATAGCTGGTCTGCGGCAGGCCGTTCTCCACCTGCCAAATACCGATCGCCTGGCGGGTCTGTGGGCCTATGTTTCCGTCGACGCGGCCAAGCTCGTTGCCCAACGCTTCGATGCGCAATTGCAAGTCGATGCGACCCTGGCGGTCGAGGCCAATGGCATTTTCCGTCAACTCGGTGCCCGGTGTTTGCTTCACCTCGTCGGGGACGCCGACCGAGGTGCGCACTGCGGAGCCGGAACTGGCGTTCGCCTGGTCCGTATCGAGTGCCGCGACCTGCCGGTTCTGGGCTTCCGGGTCGTTCAATTCGTCGATGTTCAGCCGCGCCACCGTGGCGAAGCGGCCGTTTGGGAACTGCTCGAGATAGGCCTCGTAGAACGGCACCGAGTTGCGCTTGGAGGCTTCATCCCAGAGCCGCTGCTCGACTTCCCAGGAAGGCGGGTCACCAACCACCAGCGTGGGGGCGGTTGCCGCCCCGGCATTGGCAGGCTGTGCTTCAGGCGCCGCCACGACAACGGGTTTTCCAATGAAGACCTCGCGCCCCAGCGACGCGTTGTGCCAAGGCCTCTGGCGACCTTGCGTCGTCTCGGTCACTTCGCCGCGCACGCGCGTCAGCGCGCTCTGGATCTCAATGCCGGGTTCGGTCAGGTGCCTGGCGAGCGCCGTGGAGTAAGGGCTGTTGACGCCGTTGCCGTCGAAAGCGATGGCGCCCGGATCGGTTGCATAGGCGATCAGGATGCCGCCCGTGCCTACGCCGTCCGATCTTGCTTCGATCGGTGCCAGACCGGACCCCAACGAACGCGACTTCGGCAGCGAGGCGGCCAGCGTCCTGGCGAGCGGATTGTCGCGGCAGGCATCGAGTATGATCACGCCGACCGCCGGATCGGGCGGCAGCGCCGCCAAGAAGTCGTCGACCTGAATGGTGCGGGTCTTGAGATAGGCCGGCGACGTCAACTCGGCGTCGACCGGTATCACGAAATTCTTGCCGTCGACCTGCATGCCGTGCCCGGCATAAAAGATGACGGCGAGGTCGGCATCGTAAGACTGCTCTGTGAACCGGCTGATGAGGCTGTGCATGCCGGCATTGTCCTGATCCATCCCCTCGATCACCTCGAAGCCGGCATTGCGCAGCGTGGAGGCGATGAGGTGCGCGTCGTTGGCGGGGTTGGGCAAAGCGACAGCATGAATGTATTTGCTGTTGCCGATGACCAGCGCAACGCGCTTGGCGTCGGGCGTGGCTGCCTCGGCGCTGAACGCGGCAAGGACAAAAAGGAAAAATCCCCTCAGAAATACGGTCAACGCTTTCATGGACCAGCCCTCCGCCCACCAGGGCGCACTGTTGATGTCTGCGCATGCTAAATTTCGTCAGCGACAAGGTCGCTTATGCCAAAATGGCTCTTGGGCTTTTGTGATCCTGACCACAGTCTTGGTTCACAAAGGACCCGAAAAAGTTTGCTATTGTAACACTTGGCAGCAGGAACACCAATGGTCTGGAGCGAAACGCGCGCCGCGCGGGGCGGGTCAAATCGAGCCTATTAGAGTCGTAATCGCCTGCTTGTATTTTTCGAACTCCGGCGATGTCTGGCGGACTTCCGTCGTGGTCGATACCGGTTGGCCTGCGCCGGTCCCCGCGGGGCTGAGCTTTCGGCCCATTTTCCTTTCGGCCCAGTCCACGACATAGCCGGCGGTCTTGCCGGTGAGGAACGGGTTGGCCTGAATGACGGCCGACCCGAGCACGGCGCTCAATTGCGCCGAACCCGACGCCGACAGCACCTGATGCGCGCCTTCCATGCCCAGGAAATGGCAGAGATAGAGCCGGCCGGCTGTGATCTGGTGGCCTCGCGCCCGAAGATAGGCCTCACCCTCGCGCGCAAGATTGCGCACCATCTCGCGCGAGATCGTGTAGTCGTAGCGCAGAGCAAGGAGATCCGCATTTGAAAGTGTGCGCGCCAGTTCGGGACGGTAGGTGTTCATCATCCTGATCCAGGTCTTCGATATGAATTGGCCGGCACCGGTTGCTGAAGAAAGCGGGTTCTTGGCGCGGGCGCTGCCACCACTTTCGACATGAACGATACGGTCGGTCAGTGTTTCGACAGCAGGATCGCTCGTTGCGACCGCGGCGGTCACCGTGCCCAGCGGGTCGATCGCCCCGCCATTCTGATAGAGCTCGAAATGCAGATGCGGCCCGGTCGACAGGCCGGTGGTGCCGATATAGCCAATGATGTCGCCGGCCTTCACCTTTGTGCCGACACCGCTTGCGATTGCGAATTTCTGCATATGCGCGTAGCGCGTCTCGCGTCCGGTGGCATGCGCAATCTTCACCAGGTTGCCGTAACCACCGCCGTCGCCCTGGAAGGCGATCTCGCCGTCGAAGGCGGCTGCGATCGGCGTACCCGAGGGGGCTGCCCAATCGACGCCCTTGTGGATGCGAACCACGCCCAGAATTGGGTGCTTGCGCGGACCGAAGGTGGACGTCATGACCCCGTTGACCGGCGTGACCATGCCGTTGGTGACCGTCAGCGAGCGAACCTGATCGTCGCCGGTAACGCACGCAAACTGACCGTCGCTCTGCTGGAAGACGAAGCATTCGAGGCTCTTTTCAGTACCCTGCACACCGACATACAGCACGCGTCCGTCGGTCTCGCCCTTGCCGCGGGGCGTTTGCGAATAGAGCAGGACAAGGCGCTGGTCCTCGCTGGCGAAGGCGTCCAGATCCTGTCCTCTCGACAGGTACATGATCGCTTCGCCGATCACGCCGGTCGGAACTTTGTTGCGCGCAGCCGTCGAATAGATTGCGTCGAGCAGGCGATATTGCCGCTTGTGCGTGCCTTCTTCCGGTGCACCCGAATAGTTGAACAGATCTTCGCGGACCCAGGGATCGACACCCGATACGAATGCACCCGCGGCGTTGCGCGTCAGCGTGCCGACAAAGACGTTCTTGGCGTAGATCGACACCTGCATGAGCGACATTGTTGTCGTCTCGCGCGTCGGCCTGAAACCACGCATGGCGACGACATAACCCGGTTCCAGGCCTTCGCGGTTGAAAAGCGCCTTCAGCGCTTCGCCCGCCCGCCTGGCGTCCTCGACGGAGAAATGCGCATCGAGCGCAACGCTGTCCAGGCTGCGGTCGTTGAGGATTTTCACGAACGTGTCTTCGGTCGCCTCGAACCGCTGATACTCATTCGTGACGGTTGCGACACTCGTGTTGTTTTCGATCTGTGTCTTCTGGAATGCGGGCAGGGCTGCTTCGCCTGCATCGATTGTTTCACCCCAGCCGGCTTCGGGATCGTCGGTGCCCATCTGCTGCCCCGAAGCAGCCGGAGCCTCGTTGGGGGCAGGCGAGGGCTGAAGATCGTTCTGCAGATCCCCCGCCGGCGGCTGAAGATCGTCCTGCAGATCGTTGGACGGCGGCGGGGCGGTCTGCCGTTGCGCCTGGAAGAATGCGAAGTCTTCCTGCGTCGACGGTATCGTCGTCATGAATTTTTCGCTGGCGCTGAGCATCACATCCGACAGGATTTCGATCTGCGGAGAAATCCCGGCCTGATCGAGATCCGCCGGCTTCGCGATCGAACGGCCCCTCGACGTGGCGTCGGCGTCGGGGGCAGGGGTGATCCACATCGGGTCCCCGGCAAGGTCGATAATGGCAGGCACATAGACCGATGCATCGGCCGGCACGTCGTCCACCCCTTCGACCGCGTGAAGCTCTTCGTCTTCGTCGCCGAACGACCAATAATCGGCGGTGAGGTAGAAGCCCACGGCGATCGACAGCATGATGATCGCGGCAAGACCGGCAAGCAGCCGGCGCCAGAGCTTGCGTCTGCGAAGCGCAAGGCGCTCCTGCTTCTTCTGTCTGAAGCTCATGTCGATACTGTGCGTCACGGGCTGCTTCCGGTCAGGAAGAACGTCCACCGCACCTGTTCGAGCGTATCGACTTCGAGAAATTGCGCCGCGATATGGCCGCGCTGCCAGCATTCGTCGATGCCGCGGACCGAGAAACGCCGCCGCTCGATGCACATTTCGGTCGATCCGGTGAGGATCGCATGGCCAAACACGTCCGTGGCATAGATGTAGATGTAGCGGTTCGTCAGTTCCTCGCGGATGACGTTCACGCATTGATTTGCGCCGATGGTCCACCAGCCGTCGGTCTGGTCCGCATTGTCGATCTTCTGGCCGACTGCGAGATTGACGACGTCGAGTGTCTGATTGCAGACCGTGAATTCGGCTCGCGCTTCGCCCGATGACAGCACGGCCAGCAGCGCGGCGCCCGCGATGACCGCAAGCTTCATGCGGCCCGTGAGCGCAAGCAGGGCTCGAACCGGATCACACTGCTTTATGGGCAGGTCGGCGGACGAGTGGGGCAAACACGAGCAGCGTTCCATCGGGCGCCCATGCTATCCGCCGAGCCGGAAATACTTGGCAGTGGCTGAGAACTGAGATCCGTCGGTCTCGATTTCCTCGAGAATCTTGGGCAGCAGCACTGAGGCCGACGTCGGCGTGGAGAACGCAGCCGCCTGAATATCCTGGGGCCCCGTGATCACCATTATGATCTGCGGCACAGCCTTTCCGGCGGCCTTGTCGGCGGCGCCGAGGCCGATCGGGATGCTGAAGGTAGCCTTGTCCGATTGTGCGACGATGCGGTCGTCGAGATTGAACACCATGCCTTTGTGATCGATCAGCAACACGCTGGAAATGAGCCCGCCACGCGTCACCAGCGTGCCGCTGATCGGCGTACCGTTCGGCACCGATGTCCGGTCGAGAACAAGCTGCGGCTTGTCGGCCGCGGTCTGCCCCAGAAAGCGCAGAAAATTGGTGACTTCGCATTGGCTCGGCTCAATGAGGCGGACGCTGATGTCCGGCTCGACATGGAATTTTGCCTGGAAATCGCCCAGCATGCGTTCGAATGGCTGGACCGCCGTTCCAAAGCCTTCGATCGCGGCGGCCGTGTCGGTTGCCGAATTCATGCTCGCATAGAAACAGTCGCCGCCGCCGAAGTCGCGAACCCAGGAGATTCGTTGCGCGATGTCGTCGACGGCCGGGGGAACCGTCGGTTTGGGCACGTTCAACACGACGACAGGTTGGTCCGGCTGTTTGGCCGCCGGTGGCACGGTCTTTTGGCTCTCGGCGTCCGCGATATCCGTCTGGCTTGCAGTGGGTTTGGGGGCCGGCGCGGCCACCTGGGGCGCTGCCGGCTGGCTGATCTTTGGCTCGGGCTTTTGGCTCTCCACAACCTCCGGCTGGGCCGGCGGCGCCTTTTCGGACGGCTGCTGCGCGTCCGTTGCCGATGACTTCGGGGGGGCCTCGACCTGCGAGGGGACAGTGGGCTTCGCCGGCTCCGGCGTTTGCACTGCCCTGGCATCAGCCTGGCTTCCAGCCGGCGGCAGGCTCGCCTCTGTTTGCGGTTGCGCTTCCATTGCCGGTGGCTTCGCGGGTTCCTCGGTCTGCGAAGGGAGTTCGGCCGGCTTGGCCGGTTGCGGCTTTTGAGCCGCCGCGGCATCTGGCTGGTTTTCAGCCGGCGGTACGCCGACCTCCGGCTGCACGGGCGGAACTGGCTTTGCCGGCTCAGGGGCGTTCGCGACTTTGTCGGCGGAGGTCGGCTTTGACGTTTCCGGTGCAGGCTTTGATGGTTCGGGCGCGGAAAGCGATGTCTCGCCGGCAGTCGGCGTCGCCGGCGTCATGAACCCGCTCAGATACAGGCCCGCGCCTGAGGCGACAGCCAGCGTCGCCAAGGCAGCGATCGCGATGGTTCGGGTCTTTGTGGATTTCTTGGGCATATCCGCCGTGACCGCGCGTGGCGGGCCGGCGACCGGCGAAGGCTGCGGTTCGGACAAATGCGCGGGCCGGACATGCGGGACGAAGCGCTGCTCGCCCGGGCTCGTTGCCGTCGGCGCGTTATGTCCCGCGACATTGGATGGCTGGGGCTGGCCCTTGGGATCAGTAGCAAGGGTTTGCCCGGCTGGCGGCAAAGCCGGCCGGTTGCGGGGTGTGATGGACGTCGGCGGCTTTGTTTCTTCGTCTTCGCCACGCGTCATCCTGGCGATATCAGCCATGCTGACCGGCCGGTCTCGCGGATCCGGTTGCAGCATGGCTTCGACAATGTCACGAAAATCGTCGTCGATGTCGGAGAGGTCAGGCACGGCCCGGCGCTTTTCGATGATCTCGAGCTGCGATCCGCTCATGTCGATCGGCTTCCCGCGCAGAGCGGCAGCCAGCACCAGTCCAAGGCTGTAGATGTCGGACTGTTCACTGACGTCGCCGCTGTACAGCCCGAGCTGTTCGGGTGAAACGTAGTTGTACTTTCCCGCGAACTTCCCGCCGATCAGCGTCTCCCCGCCTACGGTCGCTGATCGCGCTATGCCAAAATCGATGATCTTTGCGCGGTCGACCCGGCCCCCTGGCAGGATGATATTGTCCGGCGAGAGGTCGCGATGGATTGCTCCCGCTTGATGCACGGCGCTCAGGCCGGATGCGAGGCGATGGCAGAGCTTGCGCACCTCTTCCGTCGGCATCGGGCCACGTCGCATGATGTCGTACAGCGACGCGCCGTCGACGAATTCCATGGCAAGGTAGGGACGGCCGATCCCGGGATCGATGGTGAAGACGTGGTATCGCACGACTGCGTCATGCGACAGGTGGTTGAGGATCGAGGCCTCCTTGCGGAACAAGGACAAGATCGTCTGGTCACGGGCAAACTCGGGCAGGACGATCTTGATCGCGACGTGGTCTCCGGTCTGGATGTTGTGGCCACGGTAGACCTCGCCCATGCCGCCGAATGCGATCCGCTCGTCAAGTTCATAGATGCCGCTGAGCTGCGTGCCTACGGCGGTATTGGCCACCTGCGGCGATATTCGCGTCTTGTCGTCGGCGCTCATCGGCCTCGGCCCTCCGCTCCGGACAAATCAGGGTGGAGCGATTGTCCGTTGCGCCCTTTTTTGATCTTCACCAGCACGATGGTGACATTGTCTGTTCCGCCCCGCGTCAGCACCGTTTCGAGCAGATTTTCGCACGCCGCCTGAGGGGGCGCCGATACGACCGCGGCCTCGATTTCAGCGTCGGTGACATGCGCCGTCAGCCCATCGGTGCTCAACACAAAAATGTCCCCTGGCATCAGTTCGCCTTGTTGGAAATCGATGACGAATTCCTCGCTGACGCCGACAGCATGCGTGATGACATTGCGGCGTGGCCAGGTGAGCGCCTCGGCTGCACTGATCATGCCTCGATCGAGGAGTTCCTGCACTTCGGTGTGGTCTTTCGAAATCTGCGAGATCGAGGCGTTGCGGATCAGATAGATCCGGCTGTCGCCCGCCCACAGGCAGGCAAACCGTCCGTCCATCGCCAACAGGGCGGCGACCGTGGAACCGATGGTTATGCCGCGAGATTCCGATATGCCGCGGATCTCTGCATTGGCGCGGCTCAGCCGGTCCTCGAAGCGCGCCCTCAGATCCGGAGCGGAGCTTGCGATGCCGATCGTGGCCAGATGGTCGACAATGCTGGCTGAGGCGACCTCTCCGGCCTCATGCCCGCCCATTCCGTCGGCCACCGCCCAAAGGCCGGTTCGTGGCTCGAGCAGATAGCTGTCCTCATTGAGCTCGCGGACACAGCCTTTGTGGCTCACGCCGAAGCTCTCGAAGAGAAGGGCGACATCGTTCAATTTGCCACCAAGCGCTTCTCAAGCGCCCTCCACGGCGCACCGCCGGGTGCCCGCTCGAGCCACTTTGCCACAGGCACGAACATTAGAGTATCGAAATTAAGGTCCGGGCGCCTGTGGCTCATGCAGGGTGTCACCGCATTGAAAAACTCGAAGCCCATCTCAAAATGCCTTCGGACAGCTGAATCCGGAAAGTGCGGAAAGGAAGAAGGGGCCTGAGCCACTCTGGATCGTATAGGTGACGTCGCGCCCGCCGATCACGAAGCGCGCTTCGACATTGGTGTCGGTGCCGGTGATGGTCGCCTTGTCCATGAGCCGCTTCAGCGCCCATGGCCCTTCGAACTTGATGGTGGATTCGCGGCCTGGCATTTCCGGCGTCAGGCTCAGGCTGGCGGAGCCGGAGGCCGAGCCGCTCGGCCAGGTCACGGTGCTTGGCGCGTTGCCCGCCTGGTTGCTCTGGACGGTCTGACCGTCGACATCGAGCACCGCCGCATCGGCATCGCCATGCAGCGAGAACGGCGTGAAGGTCACGCTGACCGAGGGCACCGAACCGCCCTTGGGAAAAAAGGCGCTGCGGATTTCGGCCGCCAGCTGGAAGTTTTTCAGCGTCGACTTCGACAGGTCGCGGCCGAAGCGCGCATCCTGTTTCCAGCTCCAGTCCTGACCGGTCATATCGATCAACGATGCGAGGTTCTGTGCGAAGAACCGGTCCATCAGCCCGCCCGGAGCGAACAGTTTGGCAAAATCCGCCATCGCGATGTCCTCGGTGCCATTGCCGGCGAAAGGATAACGGCCGTTGACCGCCGCCTCGCAGGGCTGTGTGACCGTCTGGTCGAGCATCTGGTTCAAATTTGCCACCGAGGTCTCGGTGACGTTGCCTTCAAACTCGTCCGCCGTCGCATTGACCATCCGACCGAGCTGCTTGGGTAGTCGCGAGACATTGGCGCGAAGGGTGGCTATCTGGAGCTGCAGGTTTGCGTTGACGCGTTCCGTCTGGGAGGGAACGTCGGTCGCCAGTTGCAGGCTCTGGTAGATATCGCGGAAATTCTGGGTCAAGGCATCGATCGGGCGGTGTCCGGCAGGACCGCTCACCAAGGCCTGGAATGACCTGAATTGTGCTTCGATGTTGGCCCCGGGATTCTGGTTTTCCGCGTTTGCGGATCCTGCGCCGGCACGGCTTTGCGATTTTCCGGTGGCGATTTGAATGCCGATGCGAGCCAGACCCTTGGCCATGTTTGCGGCGTCTTGTGACTGGCCTTGAACAGCGTCCCGCGTCAGAGCTGTTTCGTCGGCGATCGCCGTAAACAGCTGTTCGATCGGCGAGGTTGGCGAGGCGACGGCGGAAAGCGCGATATAGTGCGGCTTGTCCTTCAGCATCGCCTTGAATTTCAACCCGTCGAGAACGCTGTTCCACGCCGTTGCGAACTCCTTGCCATAGCGATCGAGAAGTTCGGGACCGAGCTTGGGCAACTCCTGATCGATGCCGCCTTGCTCGCCGCCGCCACTGAGGACCCACTGGTCGTCGACGAGCGTCTGGGCAATGCGGGAGAGTTGCCCGAGATAGAAGGTATTGAAGCCGGCATAGGTATAGAGGCCGGGAACACGAAGGCTCGACAGATCGCCGCCATCGACACGCTCGAACAGCAGCTGCGCTTCCGGGCCGCTTTTCAGGGAAACAGAAAAATCATCCAGCGCTGCCGCGTATACTGCGGACTTGACCAAAGCGGAGGCACGGTCGGCAAGGCTCATGCGCCCGAGCGACCGTTGGGCGGCTTCGACGAGCGGCTGGTTGAGTTCGAAAACCGGATCGTAGGCATCGTCCAAGGCAAGCATGGCGCGCAGGTGCTTTTCGAGCTGCTCGCGTCCTTCGCGGTTGTTTTCACCTGGATACCGGTTCTGCTCCCAATCCTGCTTCATCCAGGAGATGATCAACGCGTCGTCGACCTTCGGCGCCTTGCCGCCAAGCATCAGATAGATTTTCAACGGTTCGTAGAGCGCGGCGGGATCAGCCATCCTGGCCTGGATCGTCCGCTCGGCCTGGATCAGCAGGCGCGATCGGAACATTCGTTCCAGCGCTTCCCGGTAAGCCGTCTTGGATGCCGAAAGAAGTCTCTCCCGCTGGCTGAGGCCGAACGTCTCCTCGATCGGTGTCGGCGCGTCGCCGGTTTCGAACCCAGCCGGCAGATTGCGCAACTGGTCGAGCGGGCCAATAACGTTTTCGAGGTCGACATCGGTGACCTCGGTGCTTTTGAGCAGCGCGTCCGCCGTCTGGCGATACTGGCTCACGGCCTGCGTGGTGGAGGCGATCAGCGACCTGTTGGCTGTGAAGCTCAGGGCCAGGGTACCGAGGGCCGCCGCAGCGATCAACGCGATGGCGCCAAGGCCAGCGAACCTGGCGATCGTTGCACGTCTTACGGCTGATTTGTCATACGAAACCCATCCGGATTCGGCAAAAATGACGTCCGTCAGCAGATCGTGCAAAAAGAAGCTCTTGCCGGTTCCGGAAAGATGGGCGCGGGGATTGCTGCCAAAATTGCGGCCGATCGCGCCCAACACCTGATCGATTGGCGTTCCCTCTTGCGTGCCTGAAGAAAAATAGAGTCCACGCAGGCTGACATTCACCTGGCTGCGGGTCGGATCGAACAGGCTGGAATTGAAATTCGTAATTCGCTCCTTCAGTGCGCCAAACTGCGCCGGAAAGCCAAAGACGGATATGCGCGCGACCGGATCAGCCTCTTCCTGAAGGCGGTCAGGTATCTCCTCTGCCAGGCGTCTTGCCAGTGTATCGAATTCGGCCGGAGCCTCGGCGGCCATATTCTTGTTGCGATCCGTGGTCTGGAATGTCGCACCCCAGACCTTGCGTCGGCGGGGCTCGTCGAAGCCGCCGAAGTAATCCATGAACCCTGAAACCAGGTCGGCCTTGGTGAACAGCAGGTACACCGGAAACTGGATTTTCAGCGTCTCGTGGATTTCCCGCAGACGACTGCGTATCTCGACGACGTGAGCGTCAAGCTGCTGATCGTCGAGGCTGACGAGGTCGGCGAGGCTGATGGCCAGGATGACGCCGTTTATCGGTTGCCGCGTGCGGGCTCTCTTGAGCAGTGACAAGAAGGCAAGCCAGCTCTTTTTGTCGGTCTCGGCATTGGAATCCTGCGTCGTGTAGCGTCCTGCTGTGTCGATCAGGACGGCCTGGTCGGTAAACCACCAGTCGCAGGAGCGTGTTCCGCCAACGCCCGCAACTGGCTGGGCATCACCCGAACCGGCCAGCGGAAAATTCAGACCCGAATTGACCAGCGCCGTTGTCTTGCCGGCGCCGGGCGGGCCGATGACGATGTACCAGGGGATCTCATAAAGGAAATTGCGTTTGCCGCTCGACCGCTTGAGCGCCGCCACGGCCTCATTCATGCGGGCTTCGAGCACACGCGAGTCGTCATCGCGGTCGTCATTGCGCGCGACCACGGTTTCCAGCTCTTTTTGCGCTTTTCTCGCTTGCCAGAAACGCAGGCCGTAGAAAAGCGCGAGCGCTGCCACGATCACCCCGATGATAGTCGCGCGCAGCCAGGCTGGCCCGAGAGGACGGGTATCGGCGAAGCGGATCAAGGGTCCGGCAAACCACACTGCCGCCGCAAAGCCGGCCAGCGCGATCATGCTGAATATCCGCAGCAGCCAACGCGTCATGGCCGCTCCCGACTGGCCGTGCTCACAATGTTTCCTCCTTGGCGATCATCACATCGACACGGCGGTTTTTGGTGCGGCCTTCCGGCGTCGCATTGTCGGCGATTGGCTCGTCCTCGCCCTTGCCGTCCACCGTTAGTCGCGAAGCATCGCTGAACTTCGGTGCCATCAATGTTTCGACGGCCTTCGCCCTGGCGACGGAAAGATCGAAGTTGGACTTGAACGGGCTCGATTTTCGCGGCTTCACATTGTCCGTATGGCCGACGATCCTGATTGGTCCGCGCTCGGGCTCCAGGGCCGCGGCGATATCGGCGGCAATGGGCTGGAACTCTGGCTTCGCCTCGGCCCTGCCGGACTGGAACAGCAGGAGATTGTTGATTTCCACAACAATGAATTCGCCCTTCGTGCCGATTGTCAGCCCGCCGCCTTCGACTTCCTTGGCCAGTGCCGAACGGATGCGATCGATCTGCGTGGTTGTGGCGACGGGTGGGACGACTTTCGCCGGCTCCGCCAACGGCGCCACGCTGGCCCGTTCGATGGCGATCGGCGTCGATGGGGTGAGCGCCAGCAATTCACCAGCGGTGGCGTCGCCTTCGTTGGTAATGAAGACCCGCAGTGCGAAGAATGCAGCAGTCACCAGCGCCGACGCAGCTGCCGCGACGACCCAGAGCGGCACGCGTGTCGACGATTGCGTCATGGTCGACGCCAGGCCCTGCCAGCGGGGCGAGATGTCCGCGTCCGCACGTGCCTTGAAGTAGCGAAGCGTTTCGTAGACGTCGCGCCGGACGCGTTCGAGATTGCTGTCTTCGCGTGTCAGGCCCCGGTACTGGCCCTCGAAGCCCAGCGACAGGCAGGCATGCATCAGTTCGAGCAGATCGTAGTGTGCCTCGGGACTGGCCAGGATCTTGTTCAGCGCTTCGAAAAAGCCCGTGCCGCGGGGCTCGACGTGAAAGAACTGCGACAGCATGCTGTGCTGCGCCCAAGCGTCTTTCTGTGGCCAAGGCAGGTTGCCGATGAGATCGTCGGTGGCTTCGCAGAGGACGAATTTCGCAATCCGCGCATCCTCTTCGGCAACGCCTGATTTCTCCAGTGCCCTGTCGCATCTATCAATCGCCTCGGTGACATGTTCGGCCAACGGCTCGGCTTGTCTCTCGATGGCAATAAGCCTGAACTGGCCGAACAGCATCAGCAACGGTGCGGCCGCGGCAAGGATCGGGTTTGTCGTGGAATATCTGACACGGTCCATGACATTGAGCAGGGTCTCCTGCCGCAGAGCTGACGCCGGTGCCGCCGCGGGTGCGGAAGGAACTCCCGGATAGATCACGGTCCCGGATGTCCAGCCCGGCGGTGTGTGCCGGCCGACGCCGGGATCGAATACGGTCGAATTCTTAATCAGCGAGGTTTGCCCGTCATCCGCGACGGGCACTTGAGGGACCGGCGCCGGTTTTCGCTCACGCCGTGGAGGGGCGCGAATGACGGTCTTGCCCGCCGGGCCGAAAGGATCGTCCTTCGAACTCATGGACGATCGTCCGTGCAGGCGGTGTGCCCGCGACTGGGTGAGACAGGCGCAAAACGGTTTCTCGTCAGGTGAAGGAAACGCAACCCCTGCCGACCCTGACCGTGTCCGGAGGAAGGTAGGCCATATCTTACTATCCCGCCGAAAGATGACATTTGCCGCAGACCCCCAGGTCGATCAGCCTTAGCCGCTTAGCGAATTGTCGTATGCGATCGTAATCTCACAAACTCGCGATTGGAACCGGATGCCGCGCACCAAAGAGGTTTTCTTCGTCGACTTCAGCCTCGCATCCCCCTTTGGGCCTGTCTATTTCTGCTTGTCGGCCTTGGCATAGGCCTCGCTGAAATAGGCCAGGAATATGTCCAGCATGCCGTTCTCGTGGGCTTCCTCCATGGTTCGCCAGGTCGCGACAAAAGCGTCCCAGGCCTGGCTTTTCTTCGACGAGAACGATGTGGGGGGGAGTTTCTTTCCGATCGCCGCGGGCGACAGATCGTCGAGCAGCCGCGACAGCGCAGCTTGCATGGCGGCATAGGTGGCGAATTCGTGCGTTTTGAGATCGCGGAATGCATCTTCGATGCTGCGCCTGGCATCCAGATAGCCGGCCCTGCGGCGGGCGAACATGATTTCGAGGATGTCGTCGGTTCCCGGGACGAACTTCAGGGGGTTGTTGTCGGCGGCGCTGATCATCGTCCGTTGTGTGCTCTTGGCCAGTATTTTCGCGGCCGCGCGCGCTTTCAAAAGCATGGTCAGTTCCTCGACCACAGTCCGCAGGACCGTGCCGATTTCGGCGGCAACTTCATGCGGATCGCGCGATTGAAGCAATTCCGGCGAGATGCCGGCCGCGATCGCGATTTCCCGCAGCACTTCGTCTCTGGTCGAGGGGAGAGGCGGTTGCGACGAGAACGCCGGAGCCGGAACCCGCTGCCCGGACTGTTGCTCCGAAGGAGTGAAGAACGGCTCGGCGGCGAATTCGAGCGGCCGGCCTGTCGCGGCCGGCATTTCTCGTTGTGTCGAACTGATATGGCCTGTCGTGGCGCGCTCATCGTCGATCGATACAAAGATGACATAGCGGCCGATCAGCACCCGGTCGCCATGGCTCAGCCGATGCGGGCCGGTCATGCGCTGGCTCGATCCGTTGATGTAGGTTCCGTTGCGCGAGACATCGTGCAGCCAGAAAGCGCCTGCCTCGTAGCGAACCTCGCAATGCCGGCCGGAGATGAACTTGTCGGGGTCCGGCAAGGTCCAATCACAAGCCTCACGACCGATTTCGAAGCTGCGATCGCGCGCCGCGTAACCGGTCGAGATGCCCGCAGGCAGGGCGTCGACATTGTTGATTTGCAGACTGATATACATCGAGGATCGCCGTCGAACGCTGATCGATACTCCACATTCTAGCAGTTTGCACATCCCACAGGACAGCGGCGTTTCGAGCCGATGCATCGATAGGGCAAGGTTTTCCGCTGTGCATCCTCTTTGGTCGGCCGGACAACATGTGGTAGGCTCAACATAGTCTGGTGCGGCGGGCCTAGAAAGTTCCTGGACGGATGTGGGAACTTCAAATCCACCGCGCCGGCGGCCGCGTCCAGGAGGGGCACGACCCATGCCGAACGAACGTGCCACGCTTGTGCAGACACCGGTTGGCGCCGATCTGTTGACCTTCACGCATCTTGTCGGTCGCGATGAGATCAGCCGTTGTTTGGCTTATACGGTCGGGTTCGTCAGCCCCAGCCCCGATGTCGATCCGTTGAAGATGCTGGGGGGCGTCGTTTCGGTCGAAGGTGAATCCGATCCGAAACGTTGGTTCAGCGGCCTCGTGTCCGAGTTTCGCCTGACCCGCATCGAGGATCGGCTGGCCTACTACGAAGCGGTCGTCAGGCCATGGCTCTGGTTTCTCGGCAACACCACCGATTGCCGTATTTTCCAGAATAAGAGCGTCGTCGACATCGTCAAGGACGTTTTCAAGAAATACAGCACGGCGGAATTCGATCTGCGTCTGCAGGGATCCTACCCTCCGCGCGAATACTGTGTGCAATATGACGAGACCGATCTGGATTTCGTCCAACGGCTGCTTGAGCATGAAGGCATCCTGTATTTTTTCGAGCATGACGAGGGCAAACACACGCTTGTGCTGACCGATGCGATAAGCAAGCTGAAGCCCGCGCCGGGCTACGAGAAAGTACCCTATCATTTTGAAGGGCAGGGCTCCCGGCGCGATGTCGAATACATCACCGAATGGATCCCGGGCAGTTCGGTGCGCCCGGGCGCCTATGCCCACACCGACTATGACTTCAAGAAGCCGGGCGCCGACCTTATGGCCAAATCGGCCCAGCCGTTCAGCCACAAACTGGCCGCCGGCGAAAACTATCGCCAGCCCGGCGCGCATCTCGAAGTCGGCCGGGGCGACAACCTGGCCGCGATCCGGCGCGAGGAAATCCAGGCCGTCCACCAGCGCATCGCCGCGGTCGGCACCGTGCGCGGCCTGTTTTCGGGCTGTACGTTCAAGCTGGATGGCTTTCCGCGCGAGGACCAGAACCAGGAGTATCTGGTGGTCAGTGCCGAATACAGGCTGTTCGATCCGGGATACAGAAGCCATGCCGACGTCGACAGCGAGAACTTCAAGGTGATTCTCGGCGTGGCCCCGACCGCCTTGCCCTATCGTCCGCCGCGGATCACGCCACGGCCGATCATGCGTGGGCCGCAGACGGCAACGGTGGTCGGTCCGTCAGGCCAGGAAATATTCACCGACAAATACGCCCGGGTGAAGGTGCAATTCCACTGGGATCGCCTGGGCAAGAAGGACGAGAACAGCTCCTGTTTCGTGCGGGTCTCACAGACCTGGGCCGGCAGCGGCTGGGGCTTCATCCAGATACCGCGCATTGGCCAGGAGGTGATCGTCGACTTCATCGAAGGCGACCCTGACCTGCCGATCATCACCGGCCGGGTCTACAATGCCTCGCAGATGCCGCCATACGGGTTGCCGGCGAATGCCACGCAATCCGGCTGGAAGTCGAACTCCTCGCTCGGCGGCGGTGGCTACAACGAGCTGATGTTCGAGGACAAGGCCGGCTCCGAACTGGTCAATTTCCAGGCGCAGAAGGATCACAACCTTCTGATCAAGCATGACCGCACCAAGCTGGTGCAGCACGATCAGTCGGACCGCATCGACCACGACGCCAAGCATTCCGTCGGCCACAACCTCGACGAGGACGTCGGCAACAACAAGACGGTCAAGGTCGGCGTCGACCAGACCACCGACATCGGCAAGAACGATACCGAGACGGTGGGCGTCAACCGCTCGCTGACGGTCGGCTCGAACGAAACGATCGGCATCGGGGCGAACTCGACGGAGACGATCGGGTCCAATCACACGCAGACCGTCGGGTTGATCCAGACGATCACCGTGGGCGCGGCGCGAGTGGATTCAGTGGGCGCGGCGGAAACCCGAAGCGTTGGCGCCGTTCAGACGAATCAGATCGGCGCATCGCGCTCGGTGACAGTGGGGGCCGGACAGACTCACACCATCGGAGCGGCGGACAATTGGACAATCGCCGCCGCGCAGAGCGTGAAAGTCGGGGCGGACCAGAGTTTCGCCATCGGCGGCGCGCAGTCGTCGCAAATCGGCAAAGGCAGGTCGGCAAAAATCGGCGCTGACGACGCAACCGATGTCGGAGGCGGGCACGCGCTCAAGGTCGGCAAGGGCAGCGGAATCCAGATTGCGGACGACAGCTCGATCAAGGTCGGCAAGAACCTGGTGATCGAGGCGGGTGACTCGATCACACTCAAATGCGGCTCGGCGTCGATCACGATGAAAAAGGACGGCACCATTGTTGCCGACGGCAAGGACATAACGCTCAAGGGCAGCGGCAAGATTACCGTCAAGGCCGACGGCGACGTGATCGTCAAGGGAAGCACCATCAACAACAACTGAGGGCGTCATCATGGAAGTGCTGGATCGTATCGACGGCGTCGTGATCGGCCTGCTGATCGGTTTCGAGGGCGGGGCGCCGCTTGTTGTCTTCGTAGGCAATCCGCACGAGACGGCGATTGCGGCGCGCAGCCTGACCGAACTGGACATTTCGGCGATCGGGTCAGAACTGGCCCTTCTGTTCGAGGAGGGTGATCCCACGCGACCGTTGGTCGTTGGACGCATCGTCGATCCGGCGCACAAGAACAAGGAGCTGAAAGTCGCTCGCGAAGGCGACCGTGTCGTCATCACCGGAGACGAGCGCATAGAACTGCGCTGCGGCCTTGCGTCGATCATTCTGGAAAAGAATGGCCGCGTGACCATTCGCGGCAGCCAGTTGACGAGCCAGGCCAGCGGGACCAACCGTATTCGCGGCGGGGCCGTGCATCTCAATTGAGGCATTGCCGATGCACAGCATCGCGACCATTGCGGCGATCGTGGATCAGCATGCCGAAGATGCCGCTTTCCTCTGGCTTCGCCGCCGCCGGGAAATCGATGGTTCAATTCTCGATGAGACGGACATCGGCCGCATTGACCAGCGTCTCGACGCGAACATCGAAGGGCTCATGGCTGCCGGCAAGGCCGGCTGGGATGCGGCCCAGGCCCGTTTCACAGACTATGCCGAGCCGGGGGAGCTTTTCGCGCTTGGCACGCTGGCATTGCATTGGGGCGATGCTGATCTGGTAGCGATCGCGATCGACGCCGCGGCGAGCCTCGGTGAGGCCGGCCTGTCGAGCCTGTCCGCCGCAGTCGCGCGCACACCGCGTGAAAAACTGCGGCCGTTTGTGGCGAAATGGCTGGACACCCACGATGCGCCACGGCGTTGCCTTGGGCTCTCTGCGCTCTGGCACCATCGCGTCGATCCGGGGCCGCGTCTTCATGATTTAGCGAACCATTCCGATGCAAGAGTGCGCAGTCGAGCCGTCAGGCTCGCCGGCGCGCTCAAGCGACGCGACCTTCTTCCCGCGGTGCTGGCCGGCCTGGATGGCGAGACGCCCAAGGAGCGTTTGACGGCGGCCCTGGCATGTTGCCTGCTTGGCGAGACGCGGTCCGCCCACCCCGTGGTCGACAAGATCGTACTGACGGAACCGGGGCTTGCCGAGGCAGCGATCGAGATACGCTTGCTGACGACTGCGACGAAGGCCGGCAAGGGCTGGCTGCAGAAGCATTTGGAACAGCCGGCGCTTCGCGGTCTGGCAACAGCTTCGGTCGGTCTGTTCAGCGACCGCGCGGTGATGCCCTGGCTGATCGAGAAAATGCGTGAACCGGAACTTGCCGGCGCTGCCGGTGCGGCACTTCGCGATCTGTTCGAGGTCGATTTCGGTGACACCGACCTTTTTGTCGTCGACCCGGCTGTTATCGGCAAGGACTTCGCGCATCTGGACGACAGTTCGCTGCCAGTGGCCGAACGCGTCGAGGCATGGTGGGACGCGGGGCGGGGCGGGCGCAGTCACCGTCCTTTCCGGTCGATGCGCCGATTGCGGCTCGACGCAGTGCGCGCGGCATTCACGACGACCGACGCGCCACTCGCCGACTGGCGTGTCACGCGCCGCTTTCCGGCTTGGATTTAAATTCGGAAGCATCGGATCCAAAAGCGGCGACCGGTTCAACTGGAGGGCTTGACACTCTATCGCCGGGTCATGCGGGCCATCACGGCAGCCGCGCGTAGGCCGTTTTCGGAGGCGAGTTCACATATGGCGGTCGGGCCAGGTGCATAGCCCTTGAGAAAACTGTCGGTTGCCAGCATCAGCGCAAGTGCCCCACCGGCCGCTCCGACATCGCCGATCGTCATGGCGGGATAGGCGGTGGGCAGGATTTCCCGGCGCGTGCGATAGAAGCGCGGCCGTGCGATCAGCTGCTCCCAGCCGCTGTAGCGTTCGCCATTGCCGTTGCTGACGACGAAATCGATATCGGGTTCGGACGGACCCGATCCGTTCACTGCATCGCGCAGGGCGCCGAGCAGGGCGCGGCCTTGGCTGTAGCGGTCCGACAGCACGCTGTCCTTTTCCTGGGCCAATCCCACACCATGGATGGCCGCATGGACATGTGCTTTCCCTTCCGGGCCGCGGGTCAGCCGGACAAAGGCTGCCGCCTCGCCCGGAACAAGTCCTTGCGCGTTGTCTGCTCCCTTGAGGCGCCCCGCCTGCCCCAGTCGAGCGAAGTCCGTGTCATTGACGAGACTGTCGACCCCTCCGAGCAGAACCTGTTCGACGCCCTCCTGTTCCATCAGCTCCAGCGCGCGCTCCAGCATGGAAATACTTGCAGCCGCGCCGCCGTCGATCGCTCGCGATGTGGCATGGAATTTCTGGCCGGTCGCCTTGATCACCGCGGCGAGGAAGTCCGGTGGCGCGATGTCGCGATAGGCCGGGTGATTGCGAAAGCTTTCGGGCGGGGTGAGCAGTATCGCGCTGGCCTCGGCAGAGACCGTTCCTGTCCGGAGCGCCTCGCCGATGGCACGCGCCGCCATGTTGATCAGCCATTCGCCGTCGTTGCGGCGCAACTGGTAGTGCGTAGGAATGCGCGCGACAATCTGAACGGCACCAAAGGGCTCGGTCAGGATCTTCTCCTCGAAAGCCGAAAGACCCGCCCTGATCGCCGCGATGGTTTGCGGCGCGTTGAGCCCGGCAGGTGTCACCGCGCCGGCGCCGGCGACATAGAGCGGCCGCCTCACGGCTGCCACACGGGCAGGTCCTGCAAGGTGCCGTCGCCGCCTCTTTGACTGAAATAGTCCTTGCGTTTGCGCCTTGCGACCAGAAGGGCCGGCGAAACATGGCCGAAAACGATCTCGCGCAGAGCCGGCGCATTGCGCCTGGTCACGAAGGAAAGGCGCGCCTTGAGCGTGATGCGCCAGATATCGGGCTCGATGATCACGGTATCTGCCCGAAACGCGCGATCCTCAATGCGATCCTCGTAGATCAGCCGCAACGGCGCAACGACATGTGGCAGCCGAAAATCCCAACGTCCGGTCGGAGTGAGGCCGACCAGGGATACGTCTTCACGACCGCTGAACTGTGCCAATTGTTGGTCTGCCGGGGTACAAAGACGATATCGCGGATCGAAATCCTTTGGTGGCAACGGCCACTGCGTGTCAATCCACGCTTGATCGTAGGTGCCGGCAAAGCCGATGCGCGGCTGCCAGCCGCGACCGAGCACGCCAAACCCGGCAGGCTTCGGTCGGTCGGAGGGACTCAGGAAAGGTTCTCCCGGATAGGTGATGTTGGGTGCCTGCGTCTTGACAGTCGGATCGGCCGAACGGGCATGGTGGAACCCGACGCCGACCGGGTTTCGCTGATCCATCTTGCCGTCCGCTGCAGTTCCGCCATAGGCGCGCTCGTAGACGATCGGCATGGTCCTGAAAGGATGCGGCGCGCTGTAGCTGCCGGCGTCATAGATACGGTCGCCGGCGACGTTGAGCACTTTGCGAATGCCGCCGATGCTCAGCCCCACCTGCATTTCGCGGACCGGCTTGCCGTTTGGCGCATAGGCGGTGCCGTTGACGATCACTTCGGCGACTGGTTTCTCAGCAACGATGTCGGCTTCGTAGCGGTTCGACGACAAAGCCGGATCGCCGAAAGGCACGTCGCCAAAGGTTACCGGCAGCTGTTCATCGGCAGGACACAACTCGGCGCTCTGTTTCGGCGCCTCGAAGCTCGCCGAAAACATTGCGACGAGCACCTCCTGCCCCTCCGCGTCCGGCTGCACATGCGTGGCAGCAGCGAAAGGAGTACGGTTTTCGACCCAGACGTTGAATGCCATCGCTCAGCACCAATTGCCGTTCTCGTCGAGCCCGACAGGCCAATAAGGCATGCACGCGATCAAACGGACAAGTTCGGTCTCGCCGGCATCGATCAGCCATTGAAGCAGGAGATATTCTGGCCGAATTTTCTCCGTGTCGGGCATCATCGCATTGCGGTTGGCACATTCCAGCCAGATGACGCGAACGATCCACACAACGCGCGGGTCGGATGCGGGGCCGGCCATCCGATTGTTGAAGGCCGCTTCCAGCGCATCCTCCTCCGAGAGACCCTTGTTGCGCTCGGCCTCGACTGTCCCCTCCCACCACGGGGCGGCTTCGTTGTATGCCTGCTGAATGAGCTGGCGATAAGCGTCGAACAACTGCTGATAGTCTGCTGCGGCTTCGTCATGCGACTTGTCCGTTGTGTGCCAGCCAGAATGACCGTCCACATCGAACATCGCGGTGAGCAGGCGCTTGATGCCGGCCTGGGTATCATGAAGCGTGAGGAGAGCCATCTACACCGCCTCCTCGAACTGATTGAGGCCAACAGGGATATAGACGATGCCGGAGACCAATTTATGCAGGTCGGGGGCCTTCGTCTTAATGTCCAGGATCAGCAGATCGACCGGGCGGCGATAGTCGACCGGCTCGCCATTGTCATTGGTTCCCCAAAGCTCTTCCGGATGCTTTTCGGGCGGCGGCTCTCCGGCGACTTGAAGAGCGTCGTGGTTAAGATCGTCGATTTCCAGATAGTAGTTTCGAAAGACGGCCAGGACGCGCGGATGGCCCGAATAGCCGGTTGGCCACCGGTTGGAGATCTCGGCCGGAACCGGATCGCCCAATTTCTTGATGCCTGCCAGCTTCTTCCACCATTCCATCAGTTCCGGTTGCAGAAGCCTGAGCTCATCGATGTAAGCCTGCTGGATCTCCTCAAACGAACGCATCACATCTCCCTCTCAACAGGCTTGGCTATGCTCCAGGATATTTTGACCGGGCATATGCGTCGGCTTGGCTGCCCTGGCTTTGCGCATGCTTGCGACAATGCGGTTTAACGCGATCCGTCTCGCCCATGTGTTTGAGAAACGCATCCGGCGACTTTTCCATATGGCATCCGCCCATTGCCCAGGCGACGGACAATGGAGGCTGGTGATCAGGTGTGAAGGCTTCTTGCTCCACGCTGCCATCTTCGGCGAATTTCGATTCCTGGTGCACCCTGCCGCGTTTGCGGTCGACGACAATCAAAGTGCCATTGGAGTACTGGTTCGCGCCATTCACCTTTGAGATCAACGTGTCCCAGACACCGGGATTGGTCGGAAGCTTCGCGCACTCCCAGCAAGGCCCGCCCATCGTCTTATCATAGTGCGGTTTGTTCAGCGGCGCCCGGTGTTTTTCTTGATCGTAGGGTACCGTACAAGGTACTCCGGCCTTGTCTCCCAGAACCTTGTTGAAATCCACGATTGCCTGCGCATCGACGCAGTTGGGCGGGTCGCTCATCTCGTTCTGACCCATGGTATCGCCATGGCGCGCGACACCCTTGCCTTCGACCTTTACGACAAACGACCAAAGCTTGAACGTACCCTTTCCTTTGGTCTTGTGGGTGATAACGCCACCACCTTGAGTGCCGGCTTCGTCGCCGGTGCTGGTAGCGACTTCGGACGCATTCTCGAGCGCTGTCGGATTGCCTTGTATCTTGACGCTCTTGCTGCCTTTGGTCAGGTCGCTGGCGGAAAGCATGTTGACATAAGGCACAGGCACTGGACCGGTTGGCGGCGGTGGCGGACTGAGACAAACGTCGCCGGGCGCGACGCCTTGACCGCCGCTTCCCTTGTGGAAAAATCCCATGCCTTCCGCGTAGACGCTGTTGCCCATGGCCTAGCGCGCCTCTGTCTCGCGTCTTGGGGCGCGCATCGCGAGCAACCCGCTCGCCGCCAGATCGTGAATATCGGTGAACCTGAATTCGTTGACTTCCCAATCCTCGCACCAGAAGACGGTTTCGCACGGAGCGGACCCGGTGCCCGGCTGCGGCACTTCGGCAAGACGCTCAAGCAGCCGCGCTTGAAGCCAGTGCTTTTCCACGCAACCGTCGATGAGATTGACCACCGCATCGAACCACGGATCGCTGAGATCTGGCGGCGGGCCCAGCCGCACAATGGCGAACGGATAACGGCGGCCGACGCGATCCTCGCTCATGCGCCAGACGCCGGCACAGGGCTGGTCGCCGAAAATGCCGCCCTTGACGATGAAGCGCCAGACACGCGAATCCAATTCCCCCTCGTCTGGCCTCTCGCGCAGTTCCATCGACATCCACCGGTCCCAGCGGTCGATGAACGCTCGCGGCAAGTTCGCGGCGACAAAATCTCCGGTCGCCGGAATCTTGCCGAAGAAGCCGGTGCTCATATCTGCGGCGGACATGAGAATTTCTTGAACATTTGCAGGTTGTAGGGATTTTCGACGCTGGCGGCCTTGAGCTCGAAATCGGCGTACATGCCTTTCGTCCCCAGGCGCAGGCTGTAGACATCCGACAGCGAAGTGCCGGTGAATCGGCCGCTGCGCAGCATCCTCAGCCACGCCCAGCTGCCGGTCTCGTTGAGCATGATTTCGGGCGAACCATCGATGGGCTGGAAGGCGAGCGAGATGACCCCGGTGCCGTCCTTGCCGGGCCAGGTCATCGGTTGCGGCCGCGTCGCGTTGTTGAAGTAGACGAGGGTCTGGCCATCGAGATTGAGCGTTACGCGCGTGACGTTCGGAGACAGGTCCTTGGGTTCCAGCGTGAAGCTCATCACCGGTCCTGTACCGCCGGGAAAGAGATCGTCGCGTATCCGCCTGGCCTGCTCGAAAGCCGCCAGCGCCGAAGGGTAGAGGCCGAAATCGGCACGCCATTTCCACGGCTGGCTGGCGGTGTCGACATAGCTGATCAAATGGTCGTTGGTGAACGCGTCGATCAGGCCCGCCGGTCCGAACAGGCGGGCGAAGTCGCGGACATTGACGTCCACCGCGCTTTCGGGACTGAACGGATAGCGGTCGTTGAGCGCCGCCTGGCAGAAGGGCAGGATGTCGGCGCGCCAGATGGCGTTGAGCTCCGAGGTGACCGCCTTTTGCGTCAACCCGCTGGTGTCGCCGGCGACACCGCCGAGCCAGTCGTCGACCGGGTCGGGCAGGATTTGCGCTTGCCTGGCGACCGCCCCCGTCAGTTCGGCGAGGCCGCCTTGCTTCTTGATGGCATCCTGGGGATCGGGATTGGCCGTGACCGTCTGCAAAACGTTGGACAGCGCCGTCAGAGCCACCACCGCGGCGTCGAGTGCTGGCGGCTGGCCGTCGACCTCGGCAATAGCACCTTTGAGCGGCTTGAAGTGTTCGGCCACCAGGTTGCCGGTAAGATCCACCTCGTCAGCTGAGCCCGCGCGTGGAAGCAGCTTTGCCCCCGTTTTGACGATCTTGCCGAGCTTGCCGAGTTTGCCGAGCAGTTTCGAGCCGCCCTTGGCCGCCGCCTTGTCGTCGGCCGGCGCTTCATCGGACCGGGTAAGCTCGGTCTCCTGAACGACCGCCGTGAGCAGGCGTTTCAGCGCTGAATCGGCGCTGGAAAGATCCTTCAGATTCTCACTGGCGATATTGAGGTCGCTCAACGGCGCCAGCCTCATATCGCGCAGGAAGCTGTCCCACTGTGCGATATAGTCGTCGTAGTAGAGCTTCAGGATGTCCTCGGACAGCGCCGACACGGACGTTTCGGAGTTCTCGGAGCAGCCCCCGGCGAAGACCGCCCGATCCAGCGCCGCTTGTGCTGCCACATCCTCGATCCGGTCGAGAACGGCGTCATGGAAGCCTGCATAGGTGAATGCTCCCGAAATGCCGACGCGAAGCGTCTTGCCGGAGCGACGCGCAAAAACTTTGGCGCCGTTGGGACCGGCGAAATTCGCCGGAATCCATTCTTTGAGCCCGGCTACTACCGGATCGGCCAGCAATTGCTTGTAGGCACGCGCCGGCAATGAAATCGTGCATACCGTTTTCAGCGCTTCGGCAACCAGCGCCTGGTCGGGCTCGATATAGCTTTCGTCGACCGTCATCCGGCGGATGGCCGCAAGCTGATGCTCTTCGGCATCGGCGGTTGGAAATGGTGCTGCGGCCGCGAATTCGGGAAGGCTGTTGACCCACCAGTCCTGGGTGTAGTCGGGATCCATCTGCGACAGACCCGTCATCATACGATAGGTCTTGAGAGCGCCGAGCATGAAATCCGGATCGCGGATCTGCCGCCACATGGTGGCCTCGAGAAGGGCCACCATGTGCGGCTCAAGCACGTTGCGCAAGGCGTGATCGTAGGTGTCGGCCTGAGCCCGCACCAGTTCCGCCGAGGCCGATGGCCCCAGCAGATCCTGGACAGCGGCCGGCGGTGCTGTCCGGGCATTTGAGACCGCGTCCATTGCCTCGAGCGCGCCGTCGATGGCAGGCTGCTGCACCGATGCCGGGTTTGCGGCAGCCGAGGTCAACGGCGTCTGCAGCGCTTCGAACTGGCTTGCCTGGGCCGAGATCGCATTGCGGTTGTCGTAGTAGGACCAGGCAAACACCGCACTGGCCAGCAAGCCCGCTGTGGCACAGGCAGCCGCCGCGCCCCGCCAGATCCAGGCGCGGCGGCGTTGCGCCAGCGGGTCGAACGTACCCAGGCCTGCTTCCTTGAAGATGACTTCGGTGAGCAGGTTCTTCAGGAAGAAGCTGCGTTTCTCGACCCTTGGTGCGGGCAGGACCCGCCGTGGCGGAAGACCGAAAGACGACGACAGCGCCGCGGTCAGTCGGTCGATAGGCGCCCCTTCCTGAGTCGCCGATGTCAGGTAGAGGCCGCGCAGCCATGCAGCCTCTTCATACCGGCTTTCGCCGAACATCGCCTCGACCAGCACCTGGATCGGTTCGGACAGGCTTGCGAGTTGGGCAGGAAACCGGAAGATCTCTGCACGGGCGGCGAGTTTTTCCTCATCCTCCAGGCGCGGCACCAGCCGCCGCTCGAGTTCCGTCGCCAGCGTCGAAATTTCGCGTTCGATGGTCTTGGCATCCACGCGCGCATCCAGCGCGAAGGTCGTTCCCCACACCTGCTCGCGCGAGGCGGTGGACAGACCGCCGAAGAAGGCTTCGAAACCCTTGATCAGATCGGCCTTTGTCAGCATCAGATAGACCGGAAGGCGGATTTCGAGCCGGTCGTTGAGCTCGGCCAACCGGCGGCGGATCTTGCGGCCGTGCGCCTTGATGGCTTCGTCGCCCTCCGAAAGCACGTCGATCGAAAGCGCCACGATGACGCCGTTGAGCGCGCGGCGGCCGCGATGCTTCTTCAAAAGGTCGAGGAAGCCCAGCCATTCCGCCGCGTCCACATCGGGCTGGCTCTCCTGCTGCACATAGCGGCCGGCGGTATCGATCAGAACCGCGTTTTCGGAAAAGAACCAGTCGCAGTTGCGGGTGCCGCCGACCCCTTGCAGGTCGTCGGTGAGGTCGATCGGAAAATTCAGTCCGGACTGCCGCAGAGCCGTGGTCTTGCCGGTGGCCGGCGGCCCGACGATCACATACCACGGCATGTCGCGCAGAAACTTGCGGCCGCCCAGCTTGCGGCGCTTCAGTTCGGCCATCACCTCGGTGAACTTGGCACCCACGGCGGCGACGTTCTCTTCGCCGGGGCTCAGCGGCTTTTCCACCGCAGGGGCGGCAATCTCAGCGACGAACAGGCGGTTGGCGCGGATCGCCCGGCGCTGGGCGACGATCAGCCAGATCAGCCAGAAGATGACCAGCAGCGCGATGATGACGATGCGCACATTTTCAGAGACAAACGGTTCGTAGGCACCGACCCTGACGATCGGACCGAACACCCAGATGACCAGGGAAAGCAGCGTGATGCCGATCAGCGTCCACAGCCAGCGCGATGTCAGAACCGCCCAGAGGAAGCGCAGGATGAACATCTCACAGCCTCTTTTCGACAAGCACCTCGGCGCGGCGGTTCAAGGCTCGCCCCTGGCGCGTGTTGTCGCTGGCCACTGGATCGGTGGCCGCGCGGCCCTCGGAATGGACGCGGTCCCGTGGCACTCCGTTCTGGACCAGCATGTCGGCAATCGTCTGGGCGCGAGCCTCGGACAGCCGCTGGTTGGTCGACAGCGGATTGGTCTTTTGCAGAGGAACGCCGTCCGTATGACCGATCACCGTGATGTTTCCGATCAGCTCCTGATTGGCGAGGATCACCTTGGCGATCGAACCGATCAGGGGCTCGAAACCTTCGGTCAGTTGTGGCCGCGACGACTGGAACAGTTCGGGGTTGGAGGCCTGGATGATCAGCTTGGCCAGCGAAACGCTCTCGGTGCCGCTGAGGGCGGAACTGAGGTCGGCCGGCGCTCCGGCCTGAAATTCCGGCAACAGCGCAAAATCCACCTTCTCCGGCGGCGGGGCATCGACCTTGGGCGACGTACGGCTGATGTCGCCGCGTGCAGGCGGCGGCAACGTGCGCACAAGTGCGGAAAGCTCGACCGCCTGGCTGCTCAGTCCCATCGAGAGTCCGATATGGATGGCAGTGGCAACAACCGCCGCACCGAGCGCCATAACCCAGATCGGAACGATGAAGCGCTGCGGTTCGTCGGATGCGATCACGCCCTGCCAGTTTGGTGACAGTGGCGCGCCTTCAGCGTCGGCATCGCGCAGGAAGCGTGCCGCCGCCACTCGTACGGCATTGAGTGATCGGTCGCCTGACCGCCCAGGCACGCGATATTTGCCGCGGAAGCCGAGCGCCATGCAGTCATATTGCAGTTCCAGCAATTCGCGATCACGGTTGGGATGGCGTTCCAGTTCGTCGAGACGCGTGAAGAACTGCGTGCCGGCATCGACGTCGCCGTGCAGCATGACCACGAGCGGCTGCCGCGGCCAGGCGCTGGCCCCGCCCCATGGCGTATTCAAAGCCAGATCGTCGAGCAACGCCGCCACGCTCCAGGCTGCCTGGTCGGCCCTCTCCATCGAGGATCCCGTCGACATTGCCATGTCGCGTGCCCGAACCAGTTCTTCGAGCAATCGGGTGCGCAACGTTTCCGGATTCTCCGGCGGCAGCGCGCTTTCAAGCTCGGGAGCGAACTCGAGCAAGGGCGCGAATGCGTTGACAAGCGCGTTCGGGTGGGTGCGAGACCGCTTTACCACTGCGCCCGGCAAGAGCGGCGCCATCGGTCGTGGCGTTGGCGCGCCGGTCAGTCGTATGCGGGTGCGTTCGCGATCATCCGACAGTCCGAACGGATCATCGCGGCTCATGATCTCACCTGTTCACCGAATAGCAGTCCACCTGCGGCTCGCTTGGCAACACGCCCGAAACGCCGATGACAAAGCCGGGAGCATCGAGCAGCGAGGCCCAATGCTCGCTTTTCTGGTCCAGCTCGAGGCACAGCCGATCGCCATCGTAGGGGATCTCGCGCGGCTGGGAATGAAGCGGTTTCAGCGGAATGCCGGGCAAACGCGATTTCCACAGGCCCTCGAACTGGTCGGCCGAGCCGACAGTCGCCTGATTGACGAAGATCTTGCGCAGCGCGTCCTCCGACAGCTCCGAGCCGACCCGGATGACGATCCGGCTGGCCACCAGCAGCTTGGGGTTGTCGATGCGGATTTTCCAGACATTGGTCGAATGCCGCATGACAGGCAGCGCACGCGATTTAGGCTCGATGTAACGCAGGCTGAGGATGAGCGAGCGCAGCGCATCCGCCAGCGCCGAATAGGCGGGGCCTGGCGCCATGTGATCGTAAGCGGGTAATTCGCCCAGGCGCCGCGCGCTCGATCCGTAGGTCGCCATCGAACCAGCGAGCCCGGCAAGTTCCAGGTAAAGCTCGGCCGGATGGAAGACATCCTGCGCCAGCATGTGGGCGAGCCGCGGACGCGCCGCATTGGCGAGATTGAGCATCAGCAGATCTTCGACGCTGCGCCCAGGCCCGCCCATGACCATCTTGCCATGCGCCTCGGCGATCTGCTCGAGGCCTGTGACAACTTCCAGAAGCAATTGCCGATACCAGGCCACCGCGCCGGTAATCAGTGTCGGCGGCAGGAAGGTCTCGTCCAGAGAGACGCCACCATCGGCTCGAACCCCCTTGAGGTCGGCTATCGGCAAGGCTGTGTAGCCACCGACCGACTTGCCGGGTGCAAGCAGCAGCGCCTGCGGACGGGCGATCTCGATTTCTTCAGGATCTGAACCGCCCTGGACGGCGTCACGCACCGAAACAACCCGCCCGTGATAGCGTGCTCCCGAGGCGGCTGCGTGTGCCGGATCGAAGCCGACACCTCCCGGAGGCTCCAGAGGCAAGGCCACCAGCACCGGCCCGGCGCTCGTGTCCGGGGTGACCGGCAATGGTCGCGGCGCGTCCATCATGTCTGGAATGGAGAAAGGTGTTCCGTCCGGAAAGATGCCCCGTGCGGACAGGATCGAGATTTGGCCGGCCTCCAGCAATGCCTGATCCAGCGTCAGCTGCTGGAAGCCGAACGTATGCAACTGCCCGGCCTGCAACGCGCCGCGCACCGTCGCCTCGAAAAAGCGATCCTGCTGCTGGAAATGCTGGGTCCGGAGAAACAGACCTTCGGACCACAGCACCCTGTTTGCATCGCTCATGCCGCTACTCTCTGCATCGAGCTCCCCTTGCCCTGGCCGTTAGGCGGAAATGCCGCCGCTGCCAAGCGAGACGTTGACCGTAAATTGTGATCCCGCCGACACTGACTTGGTCGTCCGCCAGTTCCGGCCGCCGGGCTCGCGGATCAGTGCAACGAAGCCCAGCGCCGTCGCGTCCGGCTCGACCGTGATGGTCTTGGACGCGGTCTTTCCCGGCCCGACGGCTATCTGGTCGGATCCGATGAGGTCGCCTGCGAGTGCCGAACCGGCATCCCCCTGCAAGGCAAAGTAGTCGGCGGAATTGAATTTGCCGGTGCTGCGCAGCCGCATGACGAGGACCGTCACCGGCCGGTCGCCGCCGCCCGGTCCCGGGTTCATACCGGCCCCGCCGGTCAGTTTGACGGTGATCACCGATGGTTTCGGCGGCCCGCTCTGGCAAGCCGTAAGCAGCCCGGTTGCGCCCAAGGCGACAATGAATTCGCGTCGATCGATCATGTCTCACTCCTCCTCATATGCATCCCGAAAATCAGCGCCGATTTCGCCCAGAAAGCTTTTTTCCGCGCTCTCGGCGATTTCACGGTGGCGTTTCTGGTAAAGCTCCCACAGCTTGGCGCTACGCCCGCCCGAAAGCAGCGTGCCGATCGCGGAATTCGATTTCAGCTCTTCCTCGATCGCTGTCGGGTCAAAACGGTCAATCATCCGCCGCAAGGCGCCCTGTACGCCGCGCCAGGCGCGCACGTGATGTTGGGCGAGGTCGCGAACCGCGTCGGCGATTGCCGCTTCGCCGGCGAGAAATCCGGGGCTGCGCTCGGCGAGAAGCGTGACGATGGCGTCGTCGACCGTCGGCAGAAACTTGAGCGGATTGACTTCGGAAGCCCCAACCATGGTCTGGGCGACCCGAGCGTTTCCCTTTTCCTCGGCCCGTTTGCGCAGAAGCTGCATCAGGCCTTCCATCATCAACCGATATTCGCGGCCAAACTTCTCCATTTCCGCAATGCTGTCGCGCTCGGGGAAATCGGCTTCCTCGACACCCATGCCATGCAGGAATGCGGAGCGGAGCGCCATGTCCCCCAGTTGCGGCGCTGCCGGCAGGCGGGCGGGTTTGGCAGCAGCACCTGCCCGCGCCGGAGGCGGGACGTCAGCCGCTTGCGCGGGCAAATCCCAGGGATTGGCGGATTGTGGTCGTTGGGCGATGCGCTCGCGCTGTCCGGCCGAGCCGGTGCCGTTTGCCGAACCGGGCGCCGCGGCCGATCCGAAACCAAAATCATCCTTGAAATCGGACGGCTTTCCATGAGCGGGTTCGGCTCCCCGGCTGGGAGACGGCACGGGGTCGGGGCCGAAGGGGTCCGCCTGGTTCGCCGCGCCGCCCGGTTCGCGGTAAGAGGCGGCATTTTTCGACACAGGCGTTGAAACCGGATCGAGGCTGAACGGGTCATCGAAACCAGGCGAACTGCGCTGGCCGGAGGTGGCACGCTCGAACGCGCTTGGAACCGGCCGTTCGAACGGGTCCGGCAAATCCGCCGGACGTGGCCGTCGCGGCTCTTCTTCGACCGTGGCGGAAAAGAAGTCGTCGTGGCCGATGCTCACCGGCGCCCGGGATGCCGGCGGCAGGCGTTCCGGAGCCGGCTGGCCGGCTGTGGGTGCTTGGGCGGTTGGCGTCTGCAGATCGACATAGACGACGTAGTCGCCCAGTCTTAGCCGCATACCGCTTTGAAGACGCGTCGACTTGCCGGCGCCGAGCGGGCTGTCAGAATCGTTTATGAACAATCCGCTGCTTGACGTGTCGGTGACGAAATATCCATCTCGCCCACCCGAGATCCTGCAATGAGCTCGCGAAACGAACATGTCGGGATCGTCGATCTGCCAGCCTGCGTCCGCGCTGCGGCCGATCACCAGCTCGCCTTCGTCCAGCCGGGTGTGCCGTACGGCCTGGGTGCGTGGCCCTTGCTCCAGCGTCAGCAGCAGGCTCATGCCGCGACCCCCGCCATTTCCGGCTGCCATCCGACGATTGTGCGCAGCCGCAGATCGTCAGCATCGCCCCTTTCAACAGGCCGCGCAAGCCAGGCAGTTCGGCCGAGCTGTACCGCTCCGAGACGGGGCGGCGGCACGGCTTCCCGCGCAAGCACGATGCGCAGATCGACGTCGAGCGATTCCCCGACCATGTCGCGAACGGCTTGCTTGAACAGTTTGAACCGCTGGCCACCGGGCAGGAACGCCTTGAAGTCCTCGTACCCCAGCGGGCCGACACGGAGCTCGATTCGGCTTTGGCGGTTGAAAACGCGCGGGCCGATCGTCGCTCCTCGGCCAAGCCCTGCATAGGCTTTTGCAAGACGGGTCTGGAGCCCGGTTGGGATGGTTATCCAGGCGGCGATGAACTCCTTAATCTGAACCGGCACCTTGAACGCTTCCGCTAGGAACAGCGTCAGCCGTTCCGGGCCGTCGACCTGGCTGGCGAGCGAAGCCGCCTGGCGAAGCTTCACCGTATCGAGATCGGTGTTCTGGGTGCCCGGAAGTCCTATTCCCGCCATGGCTTCGAGCATGGCGCGAACGCGCCCGCCGACCGCGCGTTCGACCTGTACGGCCGGATGCGCATCCGCCCATGCCCGATAATACAGGGCGATCATGCGGTGCTGAAGAATGTTGACGAAGTCCACGAATGTCGTGTCGCTGGTTTGCTGGGCATCGGCGCCGGTGAACCAGCGCTGCGACAGACGATCGAGCACCCAGCGTGTCAGATGCAGCGGCAGCGGACCTTCGGGTCCCATCAGGCCGAGATTTGCGACGGTGACCCTGGCCGGAGCCTTGTCCTTCGCGTCGTGGAATTCAACCACGTCCCTGGCCGAAAAGCTAAGACGCACATGCTGTCCGAGCCTTGCAGGCTCGCGCTCTGGCGAGCCGGAATAGCCGAACAGCCCGCCCCTCCGTTCGAGTCGGCGCAACAGTTCGAAGAAGTCGAAGGTCCCGGACAGCGCCTCGGCATGGTTCGGGTCGACTGTGTCTAGATCAGGTAGCGATTGCCGGGCGTCATCGGCCATGGCACATCCTCCTGCTTCTGCAGCAGCCGCGTACGGGTTCGCACGAAGCCGTTTATTCCGGCGTGCCGGGCAAACAGCCGTGCCAGCAGGGCCGAAAGCAGCAATGTGCTTTGCCCTGCCAGGACCGACTGGTCGACATGCAATGTTACTTCCGTGCCACGTCCAAAGCACATCGGGCCGTCGATCTGCAGCCGTTCGATGACCGACCGCGAGTCGATGCGAACGATCGAATGCACGTTGCGGGCAAGGCTCGGATCTCCCCGGTCGGCGTAAAGATCAAGCAGCGCATGCAGCGGATCGACGCCGCGGCCTTCCTTGGCAAGGCTGAGAAAATTGAGCGCCAGTTGCGCCACCAGCCGCCAGGCGAGATTGTCGTCGCGCGATTCGCCCGCCGCGCCCGAAGGCAGCGCCGCGGGGATGGCCGGGCGAGGCGGACGCAACGCGCCGAGAAGCAGCACCGTTTCGACCGGGTCGCCGGCCTCCAGCGTCAAAGTGGGATTGTCATCGAGGATCGGCAGATCGCGGTTGGTGCAAAGCGCCACGATGTCGACACGCCTCAGCGACCGGTTCGCCTGGCTTTCCACCGGGCGTGAAATTGCCAGGAAAACATCGTCCCCTGCGTAGGAGGTGCGGGTCAGCCCGTCGCGCCGCTCGTCTTCCGTCGCGCGACGGGGACGCCGCTCGGTCGAGTAGACCCAGCCACTGCCACGATTCTGACCCAGGCTGAAGAGCTCCGGAATTTCGGCATCGCTGCCCCCGGTGTCGGCGTCCTCCACGCGGATGACCCGATAGATTTCGAAGTCACGCGCCCGCGTTCGGTCGGCATGCAGCACCTGGCGCGTCCTGCGCGGATCAAGCTCGATGACGTTGCACTCACGCTCGAAGAGATTGATGATCGGCGTTGCGAAAAGTTCGAAATCGGCCGGGGTCAAGTCGGCAAGCTCGGGCACTGGACGCCTGAACATGAAGATGATCTCGAGCCCGGCGGCGCATCGGCGCACGACGGGCTGCAGTCCGGAAACCCGCGCATAGTGAAAGCGCTCGGGCATCATGAAATATTCGCGCAGCAGACGGTACCCCTCGAATGTCGGACGGGTCCGAGGCATCAGGGCTTCGTCGTCGCTGATGCCGATCATTTCGGGTTCCGGCAAGGGCGATGCGAGGTTGGTCTTGCCTTCCGCGCGTGCGCCAACGGCCGAACAAGCGCCGAAAATCGCGTCGAAAATTAACGGTGCCTTGGTGCGCCCGGAAAAATAGAGATCAAGCTTGTCGAGCGACAATTCGTCGAGCCTGCCTTTTCCGGTTCGGGCCAGCACGATGCGGAGCGCCGCCTCGCCGGCCACACCGCCGATCGGCCCTATGCCGGCCGCCGCCAGCGCGCTGCGATCTTGAAAATAGCTTACCGAAGTCACCGCTATCGGCCACAGCGTGACGTCCTGGGCGGTGGTGAAGGTGCAGCGCGTCGAAAGGCCGGGCTGCAGGCCGGAGACCAGCCGGGTGTTGCGCTTGACGACATGGCCGGCAACCATCGTCTGGACCTGCTGGCCGGGTTTCAGCACCACCATAGCCGTTGCCGGCGCCGGCGTGACCAGATCGGGATAGAGGACATCCAGCACGCTGCGTGAAAACCGCGAGCGCTCGGCATCGACTTTCAGCCGGGTGCGCGCCGCGAGAAAAGCGACGCCGTCAAGCAACCGCTCGACATACGGATCCGGACACGGCACCGTGTCGAGCGAGAGATTGCGCGCCACCGCCGGATGCAGGTCGGCAAATTCCGCCGCCAGCGCACGGATATGGGTCAGTTCCTCCTCGTAATATTCTACGAAGACCCGATCCATCTCAGGCCTCCCTAAATTCGGTCCGCGCCAAGCCGTTGTCGAGATTGATCGTGGTGCGCAGGCGCATGCGTTCCGGCGTCGGCGTCATGATCAGCACCGCGTCAATCTCGATCTTCAAACCCACGCTCTTGTCGCCAAGCGTCACCGTGACCTTCGTCGTACTTTCCTTGAGGCGTGGCTCGAAGGTAGCAAGCACCGAGCGGATCTCGCGGGCGAGCGCCTCGCGATCAAAATCGCGGGAGGAACGGCCCGAAAAGGAGGGCACGCCGTAGTTGATCACGCTTCGGCGCACCTCCGGGAAATCGGCGAGCGACGGCGGGTTGTCCGCTGCCTGCTCGCTTTCGAGATCGGAAAGAAGCGGAACAGCCTCGAAACGTTCGGTGTTGAACAGGGCCTCGATATCGCGCCGCACGGCCTCCCGGAGCACGCGGGCCGACACGACCACGCCGCGGCTTTCCATCTCCACGCGATGCTGGATCTGAAAGGCCAGGCGGTGCAGGCGCCGCTTCTGATCGGCCGTCAGCTCCGCATCGGCATCGATGAGCCGCGCGCTGCCCGCAACCAGACCCTCCAGCTGGTCCGCGCCGAGTTCGTCCTGCAAGGCCTGGCGCAGCCCGTCTATCTCGGAGGTCATGCCCGGCAGGTCGTTTACGAGGCGGTCCCAGAGAGAGGGCTGGACCGCTTCGCGTTTTGCTCGCGAACCAGCGGTAACCTGCAGCTTGTCCGCGTCGGGCCGCCGGCCCTCACTTGCCGACATAGACATCCATTTCGATTTCGTCATTGCCGTCATAGACGAACTTGATCTTCTTGTAGGCGAAGCTGACCTCTTCCTCGATCAGGTCTTCCTCATCCTCCGCCTGCGACAGGTCGTATTCCATGATCGAGGCGTCGGTGAGGGTGACGACCAGGTAATCATTCGTCTCGCCATCGATGGTCCGGCGAGCCGAGAACACCACTTCGTCCAGCGCCTTGTTCTCGAACAGTGCCTTCTTCAGATAGGGCGAGGACTTGTCGTAGTGCTTGGTGAACTTGATCATTCCCAAGGAGACACGGCCGCGGCGCGAGAGCGAATTCGGATCGTATGGCGCGACTATCTTGTAATCGACCCCATGGATTTCGATTTCGTCCTCGTGGCCATCACGAACGCTTGGGCCTTTGATATCCGGAACTTTTAGAAAGCCATCAATCTTCGTACCTGTGGGCATTGTCTTTCTCCACCGCTTTCAAAAAACCAAGATGGTGTTGCTGCAATTCAAGTCTTCACGGACGGTAGTTCCGAGACCAGTCGGAGCGAGGCATTGATGCCCTCGAGCTGGTAATGCGGACGCAAATAGAAGCGGGCGTTGTAATAGCCCGGCCGCCCCTCAACGCTGTCAACCTGAACCTCGGCCGCGGCAAGCGGGCGCTTGGCGCGCGCCTTGTCGTCGGCGAAGGCCGGGTTGGCCAGCACATATCGGTTGATCCATTCGGTCAGCCAGATCTGCATGTCGGAGCGCTCTTTGAACGAGCCGACCTTGTCGCGCGCAATGGCCTTGAGGTAATGCGCAAAGCGCGAGACCGGGAAGAGATAGGGCAGGTTGGCACTCAGCCGCTCATTGGACTGCGCGTCGGGGTCGACCAGCCGCCCCGCCCGCGTCTCGTCGTCCTGCAGTGAGTGTGCGCCGATGAAGGCCGCGAGATCGGTGTTCTTTCGATGCAGGATCGGCATCAGGCCCAGCTTGGCCAGTTCCGCTTCGCGCCGGTCGTCGATGGCGACTTCGGTCGGACATTTCATCGCGATCGACCCGTCATCGGTCGGGAAGCTGTGCACCGGCAGGTTAAGCACCGTGCCGCCATTCTCGACGCCGCGGATCTGCGTGCCCCAGCCATAGAGCTTGTGGCTGCGGTTTATGTTCACGCCCATAGGGAAGGCGGCGTTCATCCAGACATATTTGTTGTGATCGCCCTGCACCTCTTCCTCGAAGGTGAAGCCCTTCACCGGAACGGTATCCGTGCCGTATGGCAGCCGCGCCAGAACACGCGGCATGGTCAGGCCGATATAGCGAGCGTCCTCGCTCTCGCGCAGCGACTGCCACGAGGCATAGGCCGGGTTGGAGACGATCTGCTGGAGATCTTGCGGGTTCGGCAATTCCTGCCAGCTGTCCATGCGGAACAGGCGCGGCGAGGCGGCTGCGATAAACGGCGTGTGTGCTGAAGCACAGATGCCGGAGATGTTACGCAACAAACCGACGTCGCGCGGATGGTTCGAGAATTCGTAGGCGCCAATCACACAGCCGATCGGCTCGCCGCCAAGCATCGAATACTCGTCCGTATAGACTTTCTTGAAGATCGGGCTCTGATCCCACATCTGGCCTTCATAGTCTTCGAGCGTGTCGGCCAGTTGCTCCTTGGAGATGTTCATCACCCGGATCTTCAGCTTCTGATCCGTCTCGGTGTTGTTGATGAGATACCAGAGGCCGCGCCATGTGCCTTCCATCTCACGCACCTCGGGCGCGTGCAGGATCTCGTTGACCTGTGTCGTCAGCATCTTGTCGATGCCCGCGATCAGCGACTTGATCGACTTGATCGCATTGGAGGAGATGGTGGTGGTCTCGGAACGGGACTGCGCCGCGAGTGCGAGATTGCGCACGAGTTGCTGCAGTTTCTCGCTGTCGTCCTTCTTGACCTTGAAATCCTTCTCGAGAAGCCCGCTGAATTCTCCAAGATCTATGGCTTCCGCCTCGGCGGCGACGGCGGCGGTCTTTTGCTGTTCGGCCATGATTTACTCCCCAACCTTGTCGTCGTCGGCCAGCGCCTGGCTGGCGATCTTGCCAAGAAGTGGTTCGTTGTTCAGAAGTTGCGCGATGCGTTTTTCGGCGTCGACGCGGCCATCCATGAAGCCAAGCAGCTCCTCGAGCTGGCGCCGCATATTGAGGATCTCGGCCAGTTGCGGAACTTGCTCGGCGATCTTGTCCGGGGCGAAATCGCCCATTCTGGAAAATGTAAGGTCGAGCGCCAGTTCCTCGTCCCGCTCGGCGCCCTCAGCCTGAGGCAGCGTATTCTTCACGCGGGCTTTCACTCGTGGTCCGAGCGCCTCCATGAATTTGGGGAAGCGGTTCGCGTCGGTCTCGACAAAGGAACGGTCCAGCACTGACTTTGACGCTTCCTTGGTCTGCGAAGCACCGGAAAGGTCGGCCATCACGCCCATGACAAACGGCAATTCGATCGTCGTCGGGCTACCGTAGGTTTCCACGTCGTAGGCGATCTGCACCCGCGGTGCGCGATTTCGTTCGATGACCTTCGCTTTGCTTTCGGCTGGCATGTGCTGTTACCTTTCATCCTTCTGAGCCGTCTTCTTGACATCGGGAACGCCGGCAAGGAGCCGGAATTCCTTCAGCCCCGACGGGGCGAGATCTTCCATCAGTTCAACGAAATCCATGTGCACCATCCGGCGCACGCGCCGCGCTAGGTGCGGAATCGGGCTCGACGGTTCAGTGCGGTCATAAAAGGCGACGACGAGGTCGAGGCATTTCACCACGTCGTCGCGCGAGGAAATCCGGTCGGGAAGCCCCGTGCTCGAGTCCGCGTAGCTTGCCGCACTTGCCATAGTATCGGCTCCATGACCGTTTCGAGCAGGCGTTGCCGGTTCTGCCGGCGTGGGCGGCTTGGCCGCGCCATTCGCCAAGGCGCCGGCTGCCGAATTCCGTTCGAGAGTCGTCAGCAGGCGCTGCAGAAACCGCTTCAATTCCGGAACAGGAGCGCCGCCGCCCTCGAGACGGGCGTTGAGAGCGGTCTCGACCGCATCAAGGGCTGCGATCGCTGCCCGGGCGTCGGCGACGAGCAAGACCATTTCTGCGTTGGCTTGATCCATCTGTGCCGCACATCCGGCACGCACCCGGTTCAACAATTGTCCGTGCGCACTGACCAGTGCGGCCTTTTCTGCCGCGTTCAATCCCGAGGCGGCTTCCTGGAGCATGACACGGTCGTCGAGCGCACACCTTTCCAGATCCTTGCCCCGGATCGGGCCGATCGCACGTGGCGCAAAGAACGTCATTTGCCGCAGGTTCGCCAACAACCCCTCCTGACCATTCTGGAGGTCGAGCAGCGCGTTGATACGGCGCAAGGCGGCATCGCGTGGCAAAGCGTTGGGCCGCAGTGCCGGATGCATTGTTTCCCAATGCTGATCGAAGGTCTGCGCAATAAGGGCCAGCCCCTGCGCGAGCCCGGCCAGTCCTTCTTCATTGGCCAGCGCGCGCGTGACGACGACGAGCAGGCGCAGGTCCCGGCCATGCGCACGCAATTCCTCCGCCTTGGCGAGCACCGCGGGCCAGTCGACCGGAATGGTGCTTTGCGAGGCGGGTTTGTTCTGGCCGTCGTGGACGACCTTGATCTCGGGTTCCGTCAGGCGCTCCAGCTCATGAAAAGCCGGGTCGTTGCGCAAATCCTCCCCTGACGGATTTTCACCGTCGAGCGGAGCAAGCCAGAGTGCGACATCAATCACACCAACCCCCAGCGATCGGCCCTCAAACCGTACGTGACCCTACGGTATCACACGGTTGCACTTTACCACAATTCAAGCACTGCTCAAAAAATTAACGAAAGCTGACCAAGCCGCGTCTTGGGTGCTGGAACCCTTGGCCAGAGTGCTGACCCTGTATGTGAAATGCATTACACCGAGGCGGACAATTGCGTGGTTGTTTGCATCTGATGGTGCGGCACTCTCCACAAGTGGAAGGGGCGCTGTTCATCGCGCTTTGTCAAGTGACGGCTTATGTGGCAGGTTATCGGCTGGCAGATTGCAGGAGCACGTTCGATGGAACAGCGCCGGTCATCGCAGACCTTCAAACGCAAGGAACTGGTCGGCAAGCTCAATCCTGTCGGTGTGCGCGCCTTCAAGGCTGCGGCCGACACCGCCAAACTGCGCGGCAATCCTTACGTCGAGCTCGTCCACTTCATCGAGCAACTGGTACTTTCCGACCGTTCGGATGTGCAAATGATAATCGCCGATGCGGGCCTTGATGCGAGCCGGCTCACGGCCGATATGACCCGCGCCGTCGACAAGCTGCCTTACGGCGCAACGTCGATCGAGGAATTTTCCGACCATATCTTCCATGCCATCCAGGAAGCCTGGAACCTGGCCACGCTGGAGTTCAGCGTCGAGGAAGTCCGTAGCGCCCACATTCTCCTTGCCTGCCTGAAGACGCCGGTCCTGGAAGGCCTGCTGTCGAAGATCAGCGGCGAGTTTGACAAGATCGACGCCGCCGCGGTCATCGCACGATTCGCCGATGCCATGGAGGGCTCGCTGGAAGCCGGCGCCTCGACCACGGTCTCCACCGCAGAGGCGCCGCGGCGGCCTCCGGGTGGGGATTCGGCGCTGGCGAAATACGCCACCGACCTGACCCAGCGCGCCCGCGACGGTAAGATAGATCCGGTTGTCGGCCGCGATCCAGAGATCAGGCAGATCGTCGATATCCTGATGCGACGCCGGCAAAACAACCCGATCCTGACCGGTGAGGCCGGGGTCGGCAAGACCGCGGTCGTCGAGGGCTTTGCCTTGCGTATCGCTGCGGACGACGTGCCGCCGACACTGCAAGGGGTCAGTGTGCGCATGCTCGATGTCGGATTGATGCAGGCGGGTGCAAGCGTAAAGGGGGAGTTCGAAAAGCGGCTGAAGGCAGTCATCGATGAGGTGCAGTCTTCCGAAACGCCGGTCATCCTGTTCATCGATGAGGCTCACACCTTGATTGGCGCTGGCGGCGCGGCTGGAACAGGCGACGCGGCCAATCTGCTGAAGCCGGCGCTGGCGCGCGGCGAACTGCGCACGATCGCGGCAACGACCTGGGCCGAGTACAAGCAGCACATCGAGAGGGATCCGGCGCTGACCCGCCGTTTCCAGGTGGTCAAGATCGACGAGCCGTCCGAGGCGGTGGCCGTTCTCATGTTGCGCGGTGTCGCCGGCGTTCTGGAACAGCACCACAAGGTGCAGATATTGGATGAGGCGATCGAGGCGGCGGTTGGTCTCTCGCATCGCTATATCCCGGCGCGGCAATTGCCTGACAAGGCGGTGAGCCTTCTCGACACCGCTTGCGCCCGTGTCGCCATATCGCAGCACGCCACGCCGGCGGAGGTCGAGGACATCATGCGCCGACGCCAAGCGCTGGAGGTCGAGCGCGGCATCATCGGTCGCGAGGCCGCGATCGGCATCGAGGTGAGCGACCGGCAGGCACGGGTCGACACCGGGTTAGCCGAAACCGAAGTCATGCTCGCCGCCGCACAGGAGCGTTGGGACCGGGAAAAGGCACTCGTTGCCGAAATACTTGAACTGCGCGCCAGGCTGCGCGGCGAAGGTGTGCCGCTCGATGCGGTGGAGACGCCGGAGACCAATAGCGAAACAGCAGGCGCGGACTCGGTTGAGACTCCGCTGCCCAAGGTCGAAACGCCCAAGACCAAAACGGCCAAAATCAATATGGAGGCACCGGCGGCTGCCAATGCCCCTCCACCCGATCCGGCCGCCGATCTCACCCGGTTGCGCGAACTGATGGTCGAACTGGCCGAGGCGCAAGGCGAGACGCCGCTGATCCTGCCGTCGGTCGACCGCAACGCCGTGGCGGCGGTCGTTCAGGACTGGACCGGCATCCCGACGGGGCGGATGCTGTCGAGCCAGACCGAAAAAGCGCTGCGGCTGGCCAGCACTCTGTCCGAACGCGTGGTCGGCCAGGATCACGCCATGGAGATGATTGCCAAGCGTGTGCAGACCAGCCGCGCCGGGCTCGGCGCGCCGGAAAAGCCGGTGGGCGTGTTCCTGCTCTGTGGCCCCTCGGGCGTTGGCAAGACCGAAACCGCATTGGCCTTGGCCGAGACGCTCTACGGCGGCGAGCAGAACCTGATCTCGATCAACATGTCCGAGTTCCAGGAGGCGCACACGATCTCTACCTTGAAGGGGGCGCCGCCCGGATATGTCGGCTACGGCAAGGGCGGCATCCTGACCGAGGCGGTCCGCCGCAAACCCTATTCGGTGATCCTGCTCGACGAGGTTGAGAAGGCGCATCCTGACGTGCACGAAATCTTCTTCCAGGTCTTCGACAAGGGGATGATGGACGACAGCGAGGGCCGGCGCATCGATTTCAAGAACACGCTGATCCTGCTCACCTCGAATGTCGGCTCCGAAGTCATCATGGATCGGACCAGGAATGGCACGCTGCGGGCAGGGCTCGACGATCTGGACACCGCGCTGCGCAGCCCGTTGCTGAAGGTCTTCCCTGCGGCCTTTCTTGGCCGGGTGGTGACCATTCCTTACTATCCGCTCTCGGATTCGATGATCGAAGCGATCACCCGTCACCAGTTTGCCAAGATCGCTCGCCGGCTGCGTGCGACCAACGACGCAGAATTGGTGATCGGCGATGGCGTCATGGACCTAGTCAAGGCCCGCTGCACCGAGATCGAATCCGGCGGGCGGATGATCGATGCCATCCTGACAAACACGCTGCTGCCGGAATTGAGCCGCGGCGTGCTGAACCGCTCGCTCGAGGGCGAAAGGATGACAAGGGTAACCGTCGGCGCCTCCAAGGAGGGCTTCACCTATTCCTTCGAGTAAGGAATGTTGATGACGGTTTGCTTCGGCTTCTTCGTGCATAGGCAAGCTGAGCGACTAGCCGGGGAGCGGCCGGTGGCGGTGAACTCGTATGACGCAATCGGTTAGAAGAATGACGGTATTCTTTTACCTGCCACGACACCGGATTTGCGAGTGGGCGTCAAACGCGCTGCGGCCGCTGTGGGCGAAGGCATCCAAGGGTCGCGGAGAAGGTGCTACAGATTGTGATACCTATTGTGATACAAATCGGACGTTGGAGCAGAAAAAAAATAATAAAAACAATAGCTTGATGCGGGGATAGATCCCAGCCAACGGTACCATCGGGTTTTTCCTGTAAGTAATTGATTGGTTGGACGATTTTACGGAATTGCTCTGGCCCTTGAGCCATTTTGGCGGTTTTGTGATACCTATTGCATTCCGGCCTTCGCGCTCAAGGTTCAGACCAGTTGGGCCGGCCTGCGAATAAGCATGCTCGCCAACGATTTCTCGGGAACTGCTTGCAACACTCGCCAGGCCGGCGGTTTCAGGACTCATTGTCCAGGGCTCTTCCAAACCCGCGATCTGCCGCCGTCCTTGTCGGCAAGCACTAGCTGACGATCAATCTCCTCGCGTGGTATCGACATTTCACGGCGGCCAGATATCGCTGCCCAGATATCGCTGCCAGCGTGGACCGGATGTCGCCGCAGCATACCAAGAAGGACGGTGCTCTTTGACAATCTTCCCCTTCACCGAAGCCACCTCGATCCAGTTCCAGCATCCCCTGCCGAAGACTTCGGACGTCGTGATCATCGGCGGCGGGGTCATTGGCGTGAGCACGGCACTGTTCCTGGCGCGACGGAACGTCTCGGTGACGCTGCTGGAAAAGGGCCGCATCGCCGCCGAGCAATCCTCGCGCAATTGGGGCTGGATCCGGCAGCAGGGCCGCGATGCCGACGAACTGCCGATCGTCATCGAAGCGCAGCGCCTCTGGCGGCAACTGGCGCAGGAATGTGGCGAGGACATAGGACTGAAGCAGACGGGCGTTACCTATCTTGCGCGGACAGACAAGGAGATGGCCGGTTTCGCGAAGTTTCTCGAGATTGCCCAGGCTCATGGCGTCGACACGCGTCTCCTCGATCAAGGTGAGTTGGCAAGCCTGATCCCTGCCATGTCGCGACCGTTCAAAGGCGCAATGATCACCCCATCGGACATGCGGGCGGAACCTTGGGTCGCGGTGCCCGCGCTTGCTCGCCTGGCGGCCCGCGAAGGTGTGACGATCATCGAAAATTGCGCGGCACGTATGCTTGACATCTCCGCGGGACGCATCAGTGGCGTCTGGACCGAGAAAGGGCACATCGCGACCTCGAGCGTCGTCGTCGCCAGCGGCGCGTGGACGTCGCTCTTTCTGCGCGCCCACGGCATCTCGATTCCACAGCTCAGCGTCAGGGCGACCGTCGCCGCGACAGCACCGATGCCGGAAATCCACACCGGTGCCGCCGCGGATGAACGCATCGCTTTCCGGCGCAGGCAGGATGGCGGGTATACGCTCGCATCGGGAGGCAGCAGCCAACTCTACATAGGGCCGGACGCATTTCGCCACGCGGGCAAATATTTCAGCGCCCTGATGGCCAATCCCTTCGGCACGCGCTACGTGCCGGCCGCGCCGCGAGGATACCCGGATGGCTGGTCGACGCCGCGCAGATGGAACGCGGATGAAGAAAGCCCTTTCGAACGGATGCGGGTCCTCAATCCCGCTCCCGAGACGTCGGCGCTTCGCGCCATCGACCGCGGGTTCAGGGAGCTTTTCCCTCAGTTCACGACTGTGCCGATCAAGGCGAGCTGGGCGGGCATGATCGATGCGATGCCCGATGTCGTGCCCATCGTCGATCGCGCCGCTGCGATCCCAGGTCTCGTCATAGCGACCGGGATGAGTGGTCACGGCTTCGGCATCGGACCCGGCATCGGCCGTGTGCTGTCCGACCTCGTCCAAGGCAACGAGACCGGGCACAATCTCTACAGGTTCCGTCAATCCCGTTTCAGCGACGGCAGTCCGATCCGATTGGGGCCATCGCTGTAAGCGTTCCTGCCGCCCGCCAGGCCATCCGCTCTGGCCTTGAAGTGCCGGACGAGGATCTCAGGTGCCGCATGCCCCGGCGTAGGCCTCGATGCTCCGCCGGACGTGACCGATCGCGATCTCCTCGACGTCGCAGGCGCGGTCAGCCCATGTGACTGCAGAAGGCAGGTGCTGGAGAAACAGCGTCACCGGCACCTTGCGGCCGTACAAGGTATCGAAGAGACGGTTGCAGGCGGCACGGGCTTGCGGGATCGCCCAATAATATCGGACGCGATCGGAATAGGAGTAGTGGCGCAGCGTCCGCTTGTCGGCATCGCTGCCATGATAGTGGCTTGCCCAATTCTTGGGGGCGCCTTGCATCAGCTCTTCCATTGCGTGGTAAAGCGGCCGCTCGCCATAGCCAGGCACCAGGTCGGAAGCGATCAGGTCGAGCGCGTACAGCGCCTCGCGCAGCTTGAAGGTCAGCTCGGGTCCGACCTTGAGGACGGCGAAGCCGTCCTCGACGAGTTCACGCAACGGCCTCTCACCTTGATAGTCCGTCGAATGGGCTTCGAAAATGAGCGACGGCAATCTGTCGAGGGTTGCCGCCAGGTCGCGGGCCTTTGCCCGATCGTAGAAAATCACATTCTGGTTGCCGAACTCCACGCCCGGCTGCACCACAAGCCCGATGACGCGGGAAAATGCGCTTTCAAGCCCGGCGGTGTGGAATGCCTGGGCATGAACGGCATGTGTCTGGCGAGCCGCCTCCGGACTGGTCGGGGTGATCGCATCCAATGTGTGATCGGCGCCGCCGGGCGGCGGCACTTCCGTGCCGATGATGTAAACCGGGCTTGCCCCGCTGCTCTGCGCTGCCGCCTGCTCCGCGACGCCTGCCAGCCTGGCCGCGCGCCCGGCCACTGTGTGGTCGTCTAGCGCCGCCGGTTCACCCGCGCAGCCCATCGAGGCATCAAGGTGGATCTTGCGGAAGCCGGCGCGGACATAGGCATCGATCATCGTCCCGGCCTGCGCCATCGCCTCCTCGGCGGGCCGGTCTTTCCAGGGATTGGGGCCGAGATGATCCCCGCCAAGCACGATCAGCTCTTGCGGGCACTGCTCGGCTGCCGCGAGCGCTTCCACCATCGCCGCGAAATCGGCCGGCGTCATGCCCGTATAACCACCCAGATGATTGACCTGATTGCACGTCGCCTCGATCAGGACGGTGGTGCCGGTTTCCCGCCCGTGGCGCAGTGCGGCTTTCAGCACCAGCGGGTGCGCCGAGCACACAGAGGTCACCCCGATTTTCTTCCCGTCCCTGTGCAGGGCCGGCAAATCTTCGATCGCCACACGCATCAATTTCTTCTCGCCGTTCTTGCCATGAAATCCTCCAGCTCGGCCGGCGTGCCGGCTCCCTCCATGGGACCGAGGCGTGTGACGTTGCGCGCCCCTGCCGCGTTGGCGAATTCGAGCGCCGTCTGCAGCGCCATCCCCAGCCGCCGGCATGCGACATAGGCTCCGCCGAAACAGTCGCCGGCGCCGGTGGGGTCCGTTTCCTCGACGATGAGGCCGGGGCAATCGGCGCGGGCTCCGGTGCTTTGACGGGCTGACGCGCCATGTTCGCCGCGCTTCACGGCGATCTCCTTGACCCCTCGTCTGAACAGCGCCTCGATCGCGCGTTCCTCCCCGTCCGTGCCGGCGGCCAGGAACAATTCATTGCCCGACGGCAGCAGCAGGTCCGCTTCGTCCACCAGACCGGCGAATTTCTCCTCGGTCTGGCCGTGCGCCAGCAGTTCCTTGCGCAGGTTCGGATCGAGCGACATCGTGCCGCCGCGTGCCTTGATCAGCGGGATCGCGCGTTCGGTGATCGCCCAGGCTGCGGGACTTGCGAACACCGTTCCCATGACATGGATATGCCCGCAACGCGCGATCAGCGCCTCGACCTGCGGGCTCCATTCCAGTCGGGCGGCGGCGGATTTGGCGATGTTGTAGACGAAATCGCGGCTTCCGTCCGTGCGGTAGCGAACAAAGGCGCTGCCCGTCGGATAATCCGGGGAAACAGCGATGGCTGAAGTGTCTACGCCGTCCCGCTTCAGGCGCTCCATGTTGACGACGCCGAAATCGTCGTCGCCGACCACGCCCACCATTGCGGCCGCTCCGCCCATACGTGCGCATTGATCGATGAAGATGGCGGGCGCGCCGCTCGGAAAGGGACCAATGAGGTCGATAGGTTCCCGGAAGCCGGTGCCCGTCTGCCTCGCGACGATCTCTACCAGGATTTCTCCAATCGTCACGGTTGGCCCGAGCGAGTCCGCTGCAAGTGTTTGGGGGAGGTCGTTCATCAAGCGTCCAATCCTGGGTGTGGTGTCGTTCGCGGTTTCACGACGCCGAGGCGCAAGAGGAGTTCCTACCGGATCGATGTGAATCGATCAGCTGCCATCACGCTACAAACCTGCATGCATGGTCAAGCGCACACTTGGAACGACGCGCAAACCCTCAGCCGGGAAACAGGTCCAGGATCGACGACAGGCGGTTGGTGCTGAGATCGACGTCGCCGAGCAGGACGCCGCTGGGGAGATAGCCGACCACGAACAGACCGGCGGCCCGTGCTGCCTTGGTACCGGTGCGGCTGTCTTCCACGGCCACCACCGACCCTGGAGCTATGGCGAGCTGCCGGCAGGCCTCGCGATAGGGCGTGGGGTCGGGCTTGCCGGCCGACACGTCGTCGAGGCTGATTGTGAGACTCATATGGTCGAGCACGCCGAGCGCATCGAGATTGGCATTGACGACTTGCCGGCCGGAATTCGAGACGCAGACCTGCGGGACGCCGCGGTCAGCCAGGGTCCGAATCGTCTCGACCGCCTCGGGGATCGGGACGGCGTTCGCCCGGTTCGCGACGTAGTGGGCATTGATAGCGGCGAGCCACTCCGCCTGGTCGAGCCCGCCCGGGAGACGCGGACGCAGCATTGTCCAGACGTCGCCCATATGGATGCCGCGAAAGGCTTGGTCGGGCAGGTCGTCAAGATCGACGTTCCAGTTGCTGCAGCCGGCGAGGAGAGATTGATGATGCAACGGCTCGCTGTCGATCAGCGTTCCGTCGATGTCCCAGGCGACGGCGCGATACATCACGATGACGATCCCGCTCTGGTCGCGCCATGAGCCGACAGGCGCGCATAAAGATCGCGATAGCGGCGATAGCCGTCGCGGTAGATGTCAGCCTTGCGCAGGTCGGGATCGAGCCGGTCGGCGAAGCTGACGAAACCGGAAACGCCCGACCAGTCGTCGGTCAGGCCGACGCCGATCGCCGCCGTCCAGGCAGCGCCGATGCAAGAACCGGGGTGCCCGGTCAGGCGTTGGACCGGCTTTTGCAGGACATCCGCGACAATCTGCATCCAGACCTTGCTGCTTGAGCCGCCGTCGGAGGCGAGATAGCGCTCGGTCCGGTGGCCCATGTCGTTGAGCACCTCGATATGATGCGCGATGGCGAAGGCATAGGCCTCGAGCAAAGCGCGCCAGACATGGCCGATATCGTGCGACAGCGTCAGCCCATCGATCGCGCCACGAGCCGCTGGATCATGAATCGGCGTCTTCTCGCCGAGGAAGTAGGGCAGGACGGTGAGGCCGTCGGCACCGGCGGGACGCTCTGCCGCCAGCGCATCGAGCCGCTGGTGTATCGAAATACCATCGGCCTGTGCCGTGGCCATCTCGCCGCCGGCGAAATTGCGTACGAACCAGTTGAGGCCCGAGCCGCCGGTCGACATACAGCCATTGGGCATGAACAGGCCCGGCACCAGGTGGTAATCAAGATACATGCGGGGATCTGGCTTGATCTGATCGGTGGCGATCAGGATATCGACCGAGCCGCCGAATTTCAGGAGGACATCGCCTGCTTTGGCAACTCCGGCGCCGAGCGCGGAAGCGATCATGTCGGCCGCACCACCGACGACAGATGTTCCCGCCATCAGGCCGGTCTCATCCGCGGCCTTCGCCGAGACGGAGCCGAGGATCTCATGCGAGGCGATCTTTCGTGGCACGGCCGAGCGCGGTATGTGAGCGAGCGCCACCAGATCGTCGTCGATCCGGTGCGTCGAAACATCGACGAAGCCGGCCTCCAGCGCCCAGTTCTGCTCGACCGCACGTTCGCCGGTGAGGCGCCAGTTGATATAGTCATAGGAGCCGAAAACGGTGGCGATGCGGCTGAACACCTCCGGCTCGTGACGCTCTATCCAGCGCAGCTTTGCGGTGACCAGCTGTTGGTTGATGCCGTTGCCGGCCTTGGCGATGAAAGCCGCCTCATCGCATTCGGTCCGCAGTTCGGCCACTTCGGCGCCACAGCGGCCGTCGCTCTGCTGAATGCTCGGTCGCAGCACCTCGCCCTGCTCGTCCAGAAGAACGACCGCCGGCAGCATGCCGGTGGTGCCGATCGCCACGATCTCTTCGGCCTTGATGCCGCTGGTCCTCAGCAACTCCTGCACGATGTCGCGGACATTGGTCCACCATTGCGCGGGATCTTCCTCGGCCCAGCCCGCATGCTCGGAATGCAGCGTGACGGGGCGCGAGGCGAGGCCCAGCACCTGATCGGGAAGCCGGATCAGAATGCCGATCGTCGAGGTGGTGCCTATATCGAGACCGAGAACGAACGCCATGTCGAATCCATTGAAATGCCGGGAAGGGCAGGCGGGCGAACCTGTCTGCCTCGTCGTGTCCCGCTGCTCGATACCAGTCGATCATTCCGGACGCCGGCCCGCAACGATCGATATGATCACCGCGAGCCGGCGCGATGGCCGGCATCGCCGTGGAAGCCGTCCTCAGCGCAAAGTGGCGACAACGTCCATGAAGCGCTTGACCCGATCGCCGTCGACGGCGTTCCAGGTATTGCCATCGATCTTGAAATGGGTCCCGATCACGACGCCGCTCGCCAGCGAAAGGACATCGCGGACATTGTCGATGTTCACGCCGGTGTTGGCGAAGACCGGCACGTCCTTGATCGTCTCGCAGACGCTGCGCAGGTGGGACTGGTCGGCCGGCTGGCCAGTGATCGGACCGGAAACGAGGATGGCGTCGGCCATCGACGAGAACACCGCGCTCTTGGCGCGCAATTCAATAGGACGCTGGTCGAGCGAGTGTGCGAACTCTGCATTGATGTTGAAGAGAAGCTTCATGTCGTCGCGGCCAAGATTGTGCCGCAGGCGCGAGGCGGCGGCGCAATCGGGCTCCCACAGGCCCATGTCGGAAGCAAACAGGCCGGTGAAGATCTCGCGCACGAAACGGGCTCCGGTGGCCGCCCCGATCGCGACGCTGGCAGTCGGGTCCCAGAGATAATTGACGCCAAACGGCACCTTCAGCTCGGGTTTCACCGCCTGGACGATCGCGGTCATGGCGGCAATGCCTTCGGGCGGCGCCTTGAAGACATAGGGGCGGTCGTTCTCGTTGCCGAACATGATGGCATCGACGCCGCCGCTCTGCAGCTTGCGGATGTCGGAGAGCACGCCATCGATCAGCTTGTCGAGGCCGCCATCGGCATCATAGAGGGGCGTTCCCGGCAGGGCACCGATATGTGCCATCGAGATGACAGCCTTCTTCTTGTCGCCGAAAAATTCAAATACCATCGAGTCGTCTCCTTGGGGATAAAGTGAAAATGTTGCGCCTCAGTCGCGCGTCAGCGGCGGCGCGATGCGCAGGTCGACCTTGGCCGCGGCGAGCGCTGCGGCGATCTTGGCCGGCGGCTCGGCATCGGTGATGAGGATGTCGACGTCCGACAGTGGCGCTATCCGCACCAGCGACATGCGCAGGAATTTGGCGGAATCGCAGAGCACGATCTTGGTGCCTGAGCGTCTGAGATAGGCGCGCTTCATATCGGTATCATCGAAGGAATAGTCGAAGAGGCCGTCCGCCGTGATGCCGGAGACGCCGATCACGGCGACATCGAACCACAGCGCCTCGAACTGGGCGATGGCCGCGGGTCCGCCGGTCGACATCTCGTCGGCTCGTACGCGGCCGCCGGCAACATAGACTTCGGGCACACCGCCGTTCAGCGCCGCCGCGATCCTGAGGCTGTTGGTGAACACCTTGGCGTGCGGAAGGTCCTTGAGGTGCTCGGCCATCAGATAGGTGGTGGTGCCGACATCCAATGCGATCGTGCGGTATCCCGAAACCAAGGCGGCCGCGGCGGCGGCAATCGCGGCCTTCGGGTCACGGCGCTGGCGCAAGCGCGAATCGAAACTCGGCTCCTCACTGTCCATGGCGACCAGCGGCGGGTTCTCGGCCTCGATCGCGCCGCCATGGATTCGCACCAGCCTGCCCTCGCGTTCCAGTTCGACGAGATCGCGGCGGATCGTCATGTCGGAAACGGCGAGTTCGGCCGCTGCCGCAGCGACGGTGAGCGACCCCGTGCGGCGCAGGAAAGCCAGGATGCGTGCCTGTCGATCGTGCGCGAGAAGGCGCTGACGGTCGGCATCACGCGGTGCGCCATGCGTGGACGATAGAGGAGAGGCGGTGTCGTCGGCCATCGATGTATCCGGTGGGTAAGCCGCTGACGAAGCGGTCTGCAACTTCAACTCTACCGCATGATCAAACATTTTCAAACAAAAATATGTTTGCAGTGTTCGAATTTATTGGTATGCATCTCGATATTAACAGAACGCGTTCCGCCACCAAGCAGAGAGAATACGACCATGCCGGCTGCCTCCGTCATTCCTCCAGTGCTTGCCGAACTCGCGGGCAAGCGTGCCTTTGTGACGGGTGGCGGCGCGGGGATCGGTCGCGCGATCGCGACCGCCCTGACGCGGCAGGGTGTCGCCGTGGCGATCGGCGATCTGGATCCCGACGCGGCGCGCAAGGCGGCCGAGGAGATTGGCGGCGGTGCCGCCGCCGTCACGGTCGATGTTCGCCGTCGCGATTCCGTCGAGGCGGCCTTTGCCACTGTGCTGGAAGCGCTAGGCGACTGCGATATCCTGATTGCCAATGCCGGCGTGTCCACCATGCAGCACGCGCTCGATCTGACCGACGAGGAGTGGGACTTCAACTTCTCGGTCAATGCGCGCGGGGTATTCCTCGCAAATCAGATCGCTGGACGGCATTTTGTCAAGCAAGGCACGGGCTGCATCGTCAACACCGCCTCGCTTGCCGCGAAGGTCGGTGCGCCGCTCCTGGCGCATTATTCGGCATCCAAGTTCGCCGTGCTCGGCTGGACGCAGGCCTTTGCCCGCGAGCTCGCGCCAAAGGGAATCCGCGTCAATGCCGTCTGCCCGGGGTTCGTCAAGACCGGCATGCAATCGCGCGAAGTCGAATGGGAGGCGCATCTGCGGCAGGTCACGCCCGAACGGGTGGTCGCCGACTATATCGCGCAGACGCCGCTCGGCCGGCTCGAACTGCCGGAGGATGTCGCCGACGTCGTCGTGTTCCTCTGCTCGGATCAAGCCCGCTTCATGACTGGCCAGGGCGTCAACGTGACCGGCGGCGTCTACATGACCTGACGGCTTTTGGCGGCTGTAACCGGATCCTGATGCTGGCACGCGCCATCCAAAAAAGTGAACACATATGATCAGAAGGCAGGCTTTCAATGTTACATTTTGTTCTCTAAGATGACCGTTCGCTCGACTTCGGCCTTCGGCGTACAGCCGGGTCAGACGGGTTCATGAGGAATGTCTATGGCGTCTATCGAGCTCGATCGCGTTTCCAAGCTCTACGGCAATGGCAATTACGGGGTGCATGAGGTCGATCTCACCATTCCCGATGGCGAATTCGTGATCTTTCTCGGCCCGTCGGGATGCGGCAAGTCGACGACGCTGCGGATGATTGCCGGCCTGGAGAGTATCTCCTCCGGCGATCTTCGCATCGGTGGCAAGAGCGTCGCCAATGTCGCGCCGCGCGACCGAAACGTCGCGGTGGTTTTCCAGAGCTACGCGCTCTATCCGCATATGTCGGTGTGGCAGAACATGGCTTTCGGGCTGAAGATGCGCGGCACCGACGCAGCAGTGATCGATGCCAAGATTGCCGACGCCGCGAACCTGCTCGGTTTGCAGAATCTTCTCGGCCGCAAGCCGGCAGCGCTTTCGGGCGGCCAGCGTCAGCGTGTCGCGCTTGGCCGGGCGATCGTTCGCGAACCGGCGGCCTTCCTGCTTGATGAACCGCTGTCCAACCTCGATGCGCAGCTGCGTGCCGAGATGCGGCTCGAACTCGTCAAGCTGCACCGACGCCTCGGCCGCACCATCGTCCATGTCACGCACGACCAGGTCGAGGCCATGACCATGGGCGATCGCATATGCATCATGCGCGATGGTCGCCTGGTCCAGGCCGGCCGGCCGCTTGAAGTCTATGCCGACCCGGTCAACACCTTCGTCGCGCGCTTCCTGGCGACGCCGCCGATGAACCTCATTCCGGCCACGCTTCAGGCCGCACCTGGCGAAGGGCTCTCCGTCCTGACCGATAGTGGTGCCGTGCTTGCCGTCCCCGCCCGCCACCGCAACGCTTATGGCGAGCGTGTCGGGCGCCGCGTCATTCTGGGCGTGCGGGCCGAGGATTTCCACGAAAGCCCCGACAAGCCGGACTGGCAAAAGATTTCCGTACGGGTCGTGGCCGTCGAAGCTCTCGGCGCCGAGAACGTCCTGATCGGCCAGATTGCCGGTCAGGCCACCGGCACGGACGATGCCCACCCCGCCGGAGGCGGCAAGCCGTTGGAGATCGCCGCCCGCCTGAGCCGTTATTTCACGGCGCCCGTCGGCTCGATCGTCGAACTCTACATCGACCCGCTGCCGATGCACCTGTTTGATCCCGAAACCGAACTGGTGATCGCGCGGCCGAGCCTCATGGGGGCCACTCGATGACCAGCATGGACAGAAACGAGCGGCCGGCCTTTCGTCGCCGCTTCGGCCTGCATTTCGGGCTGATTGTCGTTTGCGCCATCGTGCTGCTGCCGCCGCTCTGGGTGCTGCGGACGAGCTTCGTGCCCGAGCAGCTATCCTACAGCAACGAGCTGATGCCGGCCTTTACGACGGACAATTATTCGGCGCTCCTGTCGAGCCGCTTCGGTCAGTCCTACCTCAACAGCCTGATCGTCGCGCTCGGCTCGGTTCTGCTCGCATTGCCTTTTGCCGCCACCACCGGTTATGCCTTCGCCCGTTTCCGTACGGGCGGTCGGTGGGCGCGTTTTGCCGTTCTGGCGACGCAAATGCTGCCGCCCGTGGCGCTGGTGCTGCCGACCTTCACGCTGTTCCGAAGCCTGGAGCTCAGCAATTCGCTGACCGGGCTGATCATCGTCTATGCCGCGCTCAACCTGCCTTTCCTGACCTGGATCCTGATGGGCTTCTTCGAAGGCATTCCAGTCGATCTGGAGTGGGCGGCGATGACCGACGGCGCGACCGCCTGGGGCGCCTTCTGGCGCATTGTGCTGCCGGTGTCGATGCCCGGTATCGCGGCCGCCGGCGTCCTCGGCTTCATCCTGGCGTGGAATGAGTTTCTGTTTGCCCTGGTTTTGAGCGGGCCGAAGACGGCGACCATACCGGTTGCGCTCGCCGCGTTGCAGACCTCGAACGGCGTCCAGATCGCCAAGGTCTCTGCCGGCGTCGTCCTTGCCATCCTGCCGCTGGTCGTGGCTTCCCGCTTCATCCAGCGTTTCATCGTCCAGGGCTTGACGTTCGGCAGCGTGAAATAGGCCGGCCGCTCCGAGAGCCGACATGGCTCGCTAGCCGGTTATGAAATCGTGACGGGATCACCGCCGCGTCCAGAGGGAAAGAGGAGTAGAGAGTTATGACTTGGAACAAGCAGACCTTGATCAAAATGCTGATGACGGCCGTGAGCGGGGCAGCTGTTGTCAGTGCATCGCTTCCGGCCAGGGCGGCTGAGCCCATCACCTTGCACGCCTTGATGGAGGACGTGCCGGAAACCAAGATCATCGAAGCGCTGTTGCCCGAATTCGAGAAGCAGACCGGCATCAAGGTCGAGTTCGAGAAGATCGGCTATCCCGACATGCACGACAAGCTGGTGTCCCAGCTGACCGCGCCGCAGAGCTACTACAATGTGCTCGAGGTCGACTTCCTGTGGGCCGGCGAATTTCCGGCCGCCGGCTGGCTCGCCGATCTGAAACCCTTCGTCGAGAAATCCAAATACGATCTAGGCCCCTTCATTCCCTCGACGCTTGACCTGCTCGGCCGGACCAAGGATCAGCTGTTCCTGGTGCCCATGTACAACTACTCGATGGGCCTCCTCTACCGCACGGACCTGATTGGCGACGAGAAGCTCAAGGCCGCCTACAAGACGGCAACCGGCAAGGAACTCGCTTTGCCGACGACCCTCGACGACTATGTGGCGATTTCCAAATTTATGAAGGCCAATGCCGGCGTCGCCGGAGCCGCGATGCAGGGCCAGCGCGGCGATCCCAACAGCATGGAATTCTCCAACTACCTGTTCTCCGCCGGCGGCAGCTATCTCAATGCCGACGGCAAGGCGAGCCTCGACACGGCAGAGGCCAAGAAGGCGCTCGATCTCTATGTCGACAACATCCAGCATGGCGCCCAGCAGGGTGCCATATCGGCGACACTCGATGACACCATGCGCCTGATGTGCAGCGGTTCCGCCTTCAGCATGGTCACCTATTGGTGGATGCTGCCGCAGATGGACGATGCCGTGAAGTGTCCGACGGTCGCCGGCAAGGTCGGCCTGTCGGTGATGCCGGGTGGCCATGGCGAAAGCGGCGGTTGGGGCTGGGGCATTCCCAAGAACACGTCGCCGGAAGAGCAGGAAGCCGCATGGACCTTCATCCAGTGGGTGCAGAGCAAGGATGTTTCGGTGAAGCGCGCGCTCGAGGGCCACGCGCCGGTGCGCAGCGATGTCTATGCCGATGCGGCGGTGCTGGCGAAATATCCCTTCTACAAGACCGCCGAGGATGTGGTGGCGACCGGCAAGTCGTTTCCGATCTTCACCTATTCGGCGCAATACGAGGATCTGCTCGGTACCCAGCTCTCGCTGGCGGCTGGCGGCCAGGCGACATCGGACGCGGCGCTGAAGGCGGCTTCCGACGGCTTGCAGGGGCTCCTCGACAAATAGCGGTCCGGCTCGGCAAGGAGATCCGGCGCGGCGGTGCCAGCCGCGCCGGATCTTGTCAGACCCCGGATCTTGACGAGATCAGCAACCGACCAAGGCTCGGCCACGATGCACAATGCGATCAAAAAAGGATGGGCTGCCCGTGGCCGCGAGTGGCGGACCGGCTGGGCCTTTGCCTTGCCCGGCCTGTTGCTGCTGGCGATCGTGATGGGCTTTCCGCTGGCCTATGCCTGCATCCTCTCGATTTCCTCGATGACCTTGATCAAGCCGCAGCTTCTGCCGCTTGTCGGGTTCAAGAATTTCGCCTCGATGATCGGTGATGAGCTGTTCTGGAACGCGCTCTGGCTCACCGTGCGCTATTCGGCGGTGACGGTGGTCGGCGAGTTCGTGATCGGGCTCGGCATTGCCCTGATGCTCAACCGGACGGTCCGGATGAAGCCGGTCTATTTCGCGGTTCTGACCATTCCCATGGCGATGTCGCCGATCAGCGTCGCCCTGATCTGGCGCATGCTGCTCCAGCCCAATCTCGGCATCGCCAATCATCTGATGGAAACGTTCGGCCTGCCGCGCCTCGACTGGCTAGGCACGCCAGGCATGGCGCTCTGGACGATGGCGGCGATCGACATCTGGCAGCAAATGTCCTTCGTCGTGCTGATCCTCGCCGCGGGGCTCGCAGCTTTGCCGCGAGATCCCTATGAGGCGGCTGAAGTGGACGGCGCACGCGGCTGGCAGCAATTCTTCTACATCACCCTGCCGATGCTGCGGCCGGTCGCGGCGATCACCATCATCATCCAGCTGATCAACGAGTTCCGGACCTACGATCTGCCCTATGTCCTGACCAAGGGCGGGCCTGGCAACGCGACCGAAGTGCTGAGCTTCTTTGCCTATCGCCGTGCCTTTCTCGGCCTTTCGCTCAACGAAGGCGCGGCCGCCGCGTTCGTGCTGCTGCTGATCGTCCTTCTGCTCACCGTGATCTTCTTTGCCGTCCTCGAACGCTCGCAATCGGGAGAGGGCCGTAAGTAGGCTGTTAAGCCTTGAGCAATCTATACGGCCTATCCTGGCTTGCAGATTGTCGAGGGAACATGAAACGCAAGCCGCTTCTGCTTTTCGCCTTTCCGTTTCTCATTCTGGCGGTCCTGGCAGGGGAGCGCATGGCGACCTTGTTGCTGGGCACCTATCCAGCCAGCCCCACCGCATGGTGGATATGGCTTGAACTGCGCCCTCTGTCGACGGTGCTTTGGCAGCAGGTCGATGTCTGGCTGGGCAGCTCCATGGCTATCGACGCCGTCATTCTTGCCGCCGCAGCGATCGTCTGCTGGGTGGCATGCCACGCCAAAAGATCGGCATCCTCGTTCCTCGCCAACCACGTCGCCCTGATTTTCGCTGGCCTGATGATCGCCGTCGGCAGCCATTCGGAAACGGCAAGCACGATTGCCGAATTCACCTCGCCCAAGGGTCTTCCATATTCGCTGGCCGTCGATTTCACCTTGAAGAACAGCCTGGTGCTGCTTTTTGGCATCGTGGCCTGTGCCTACTGCCACATCGCCTTCCTCACTGAGGCGCGGGAGCGGTCCGTCCGGGCCATCCGCATCCTGGCGCTGCAGCGCGATCTGTAAACCGATCGCCACCTGCAACCCGCCCGCTCCGGGCTCTGCCGCGTCTAGTTGATCCGGCGATAATAGACCTTGCCGTCGGGCTGCTGGATGCGCTGGTAGTTGGAGCTTGGGGCAGGGGGCGACGCCGACGCGATTCTCCTCCTGGGTGCGGGCGCTTCGATGACGCCGGGTTCGCTCTCGCCGTCGAGGGCCTCGGGCGCTTGCGCCAGCGTGCTGGTGGCGATCTCGGACGGTTCTTCCGCGCCCGGCATGGCCTCGCCGCCGGCGACCGGCATACTCTGCCCCAGCCGGGCAATGCCGGCATCGATCTCGTTGAAGCTGCCTTGCAACTGGCTGTCCAGTTTCTCGAACCGGCTCTGAAAACCGTTGTTGACCGTGTCGAGCCGGGCCGCGATCCGCTGCTCGAACGCGCCGAGCTGCTCCAGCCGCGCTTCGACGAAACGCAGGTCGCTCATGCCCCGATAAAGATAGACCGCGGCCGCCATGTTGATGCCGGTGATCAGAAGCGCGCCACCGGCGACGATGACGCCGATCGTCTTTGCCTTGCTGAATTTCTCGGTGGCAACCGGTTCGCGCTGTTCCTGGTTTCCGATATCGATCGCCGGCATGTCCGGTTCGCTGATCATCGTCATTGGACCACCACCTTTGCGCCGACCGCGACGCGTTTGAAAAGATCGATCACATCCGTGTTGGTGAGACGAAAACAGCCCGATGTCCCCTCGAAGCCGACACCCGACGGGTCGTTGGTGCCGTGTATGCGGTAGAGCGTGTCGCGCCCGTCCCGCGACAGGTAGAGCGCCCTTGCGCCGAGCGGGTTGTAAGGGCCGGCGGGCACCATTTTCGGCAGCTCGGGCTGGCGGGCCCGCATTTCCTGCGGCGGGCGCCACTCCGGCCATTCGGTCTTCGCCCCGACCTTGACGATGCCGGTCCAGCCGAACCCGTCGCGCCCGACGCTGATCTGGTAGCGCAGCGCCTGGCCCTGGCGGGTCACCAGGTAAAGCGCCTTCTCGTCCTTGCGGATGACGATCGTGCCCGGCTGCTCGGCGGTCGCGAAGGCAACGGCCTTGCGCAGGCTGGGTCCCATCGCCGGCAGCGGCGGCCGCTCCGAAAGCGCTGATCGCGCCTCGGCGAAGTCGTGGACGGACAGCGCCAGCGCCACGCCGAGCACGCAGGCGCCGGCGAGCTTCGGGGCGATCCGATATCTATCGGGCAGCGTCATCGAGCCGCTCTTTGAACATCCGCTTCAGATCCTTGTTGAAGCGCGCCCGCCCATCCACTTCGGAAGGCGGGATAGCCCTGTTCAGCGCATCGGTCAGGAGCGCGTTGTCGAGCGCGACCGACTTGATGTGCGGCGCCTTGAAGATCTTTTCGAGCTCGCTGCGCGAAAAATGGTTCCCGAACCATTTGCGCTTGTGCTTGTTGGCGACCAGCGTGATGCTGACCGCATTGCCGCGCAGCTCGCGGATCTTCTTGTAGAGCCGCTTGCCCTGCCGCAGCGACGCGACATTGAGTTCGAACACGATGAAGATCTCGTCGCTCGTCGACAGCACGGAATCGTGCCAGGGCGTTTCCAGATTGGGCAGGTCGATGACGATGTCGTCGAAGCGGTAGGCGACGAGGTCGAGCAGCCGGAAGACGAAATCGCTGCCATGCGGCTCGAACGGCAGTTGCGGCCGCTCGAACGCGTAGAGGGTGAGGCCGGACGGGCGCGAAAGCTTGATGACATCCATCAATTCGACATCGAGCCGTTCCGGCTGGCCGATGATGCCGGCAAGGTCGAACTGGTTGAACAAATTGAGATAGGCGCCGCAATTGGCGCTCTGGAAATCGAGGTCGACGAGGCAGGTGGACGCTGCGCGCTCGGCCGATTTCGACGCCAGGAATTCGGCCGCCGACAACGCCAGCGTCGTCGCGCCGGCGCCGCCGCTGGCGCTGATGAAGGTGATGATCCGGCTCTTCGTTCCCTGGTTGCCGGTGTCGTGGAAGGTCACCGCATTGAGCAGCTCCTTGCCGTCGAGCGGCTTGTGCAGCCAGTCCGAGGCGTTCATGCGCACCAGCACACGCGTCTGCTCCGAGCTCAGCTCGTCGGAAACCGCGATCAGCGGCACGCTGGCCCACAGCGCGCGCGCCTCGACGATGCCGGGCCTGCCGAGCAACTCGCCATTGCCGAGATCGAGGATGACGATGCCTGGCCGCGTATCCGCCGGCGGCCCCTTGAGAAAGTCGCTCGTCTCGGAAACCCTGACGTCATAGATCGCCAGCGCATCGAGCCGCGTCGCCACATCGCGCTTGAAATTCGGATCCGACGAAAACAGCGCCACCTGCTTGCGCTTGGTCGGCGTAACCTTGGTGTCGATGGCATTCATGACGCGGTACTCTTCAGATCTTCGCCCGTGACCGTGCTCAGCATGGAGGGCATTGTGAGATTGTCGAACCCAAGCAGTCCGCCCAGAAAGAAGAACTCGAAGTCGATAGTCTTCAGGCTAACGGTAATTGTCGGCACCGGCCCCCCCAACCGGGTCTGATAGCCAAGGCCTGTGGCGCTGTAGGTGACCACTATGTTGTCGCGGTGCAGGCGCGGAAAGAAATGGCACATGCCGGGCCGCTGATTTGCCGCCAAAGCAGGACAGGCGTCGTCGTTGGTAACCGCTGTGTCGCCGCGAAAGATCCGGCTGAAATTGGCGGCGTTGAAGGCGCCGCCGTTGGTGCAACCTCCGGTCCCAGAGGTATATGTACAGACGAATGGGCCATAGGCGGCCGCCACCACCGGAGCGCCCGGTGTCGTCGTCGGCCCGGCTGTCGCAAGCGCGGTTGCAACCGGATCGGAGATCGACGCCAGACGGGCGCCGAGCTGAACGGCTTTTGTCGCCGCGTTCCATTGATACAGCGCATAACCGAAATCGACGAAGCCGAGCACAAGCGTAAACAGCAGAGTCGTTACGATCGCCATCTCCACCATCGCCGCGCCGTCCTCGGATTTTGCGAAGCTCCTCATCATGATCAGAACCGGATTAGCCGCTCCTCGTGAAGGCCGCCGAGGATAATCGGGCCGACGTCGATGATCGAGAGCATCCCGATCCCGGTGTATGGGTAGGTGCCGACCGCGCGGACGACGCAGACTTGTGTCGTCGTGGAGCGATACTTGGTCACGCCGGCCACCACGGCCTCTTGGCATTTGTTGTTCAAGGTCACCGTGACATCCGATTTCTTCCAGCCGATGAGACGCGCGGGTGGCGTTCCAGTCGCGTTGCCGAATACCGCGATGTTTGTTGCAACGCCCGCACAGTCGATTGCCGCCAGCCCGGCATCGGTATACAACTTGCTGTTGCAGCGTGCGGCGAAACGGGCACCATCCGTAAGCCCGGCCTCCATTAGCAGCTTTTCGTGGATAAGATTTCCGAACTCGAACACGCCTGCCGACAACATGAGCATCAGCGGCGCGATCAGCGCCATTTCGACGAGCGCTGTGCCGCGCCCATCGCGTTGAAATCTATTGAGATGATGGCCTAGCGTTGCGATCATCATCCTCACCGGTAAAGCTGGGCTTCGTCGCGGAGGAAATTATCAAGCGTATTCTGACCATCGTGACCGGTGATGTCGACCAGTTCAACCATCACGGAAGCATCATCCGACGCTGACATGACCGGTTCCGTAAGGAAGAAGCTGCCGAAGGCTTCGACCGGCAGATCGGTACTATGCCCGGACAAATCCTTGCCTGCAGCTTCGAGTGCATTGCAGTTCAGGATTGCACCATAGAGCAGACGCCGGTCCACCGACGTGACAGGTGGTTGGCAACCAGCCGACGGTGTTCCGAGCTCTCCACCTGTCGACGCGGTGCCCACTAACCCGGCTGATATCTCGTAACGGTAAACCTCATAGCGCGTCGGTTTGGTCGTATCCCATGAAGATGGATAGGCAGCGGAACCGAAGTTGGTGCTCCAATAGCCGGCGAAATCCCAATTTCCGTCGCCCATACGGCCCCCCTGATAGGGAGTTGTCGCATCGCGCGGAAGGCCCTTTGTTCCAGCCTCCGTGAACGAAAGCTGGTTCATGGCAGGGCATTGGTTTACGCTGCCTTTGACCTGTTTTGCCCCTTTTCGGACATTCGCGGAAGGACCGTATTCGGGGCTATTGAAGGTGCCTCCGGCTCCAATCCCAAAACGGACGTTGAAGGCGTCTTGCACAGGGCCAGCGTTCTGACCCGTCTTGGTCGAGACGCTCGCAGAACTGTAACAGCCAATTGGCTTCGATGTGGCGATGGTTTGCGCAAGAGCTTGGGCGCCGTTTCCCACACCTGACGGGGGCTCTAAAAAGCCGAAGTTACCTGGCCCGGCGGCGGCCCCGCTACCGACTTTCCTCAGTTCGATCAACCGACGATGCACGACCGGGTCAGAAACGGCCTGCGCCAATGTAAATCCGCCCGCCGAATTGGTCCCGTTCACCATCTCATAAGGGTTGCACATAAAGACAGGCGTGAAATCGCAGACCCCAGAGGTGAAGCCCGCGACGGCGACTGCCCCCACGTTGAAGCTGTTGCTGGCGCCGGACGACAAAAAGGAAGCCGGGAAGATTGCATCAAAGCCAGTCGGCGTGACAGTCACCTGGATGAACCGCGTTTGCCCTTCCCCCACGGCGGGATCGGCGTCCGCGAGATAAGTCGCCTGGTTGGCGACTGTTATCTGAGTGCCGTCCGCGGCAGGGATAGCTTTCAGAAAGCACCAGGAGATACTTTCGGCACTATTGCATCGCTGTGTGCCTCCCGGTTGGCCGGCCAATAGGATTCTTGGGCCTGCTGTAGAGAACTGGCTCTCATTGCGAACAAGCACGTCCATGGCGCGTTCGGCCCGCCCCCAGGCTCCGCTGCTTCCGTCCAGTTCGGCTGCCGCTGCAAGTGCAAAGCTGTCGGCGCCCTTCTGCAAATCATTGTGCAAATTGTTGACCCGGCTCATGTCGATCGCCAGCAGCGAAAAGCCGATGATCGCCGGCAGCGTGATGCTGACGAGGATGAGCGCTATTCCTCTCTGATCATTCCAGAAGGCACGAATGGTCCCCAACATGACCTTACTCTCTGCTTTCTTGCGCCAGAGCCCCTCGCATGCCCGGCGCCCTCCGCATCCTTCCGTTCAGTTCACTGCGTCACACCCGACCCACCCACATTGACCGTGATCGCTGGTGGTGGCGGCGGTGGTGGTGGAATTTTGTAGTTATTTGCAACAGCGGCGGCGCGCGCGCCGTCGCCTTCGATATGTGTGTTCCGGGACGCCGGGTTGAGCGGGTCGACCGTTTGCAGCATCGAATTGAATTTCTGCGTGTCGCCGGCGGCCAGGGTCACCGAATCATAGTGGTTCAGATAGTCCGCGGCGCAGCCCGACAGCGCGCCGGCGCAGAGGATGAGGATCAAGCCGCTATTTCTTGACATAGAGCATCTTGTCCTTCGATTTGAAGTCGAGCATGTGGCCATAGGGGCCGGTGACGCCTTCGCCCAGTTCATATTTGCGGACCATGTCCTTGGTCACTTCAAGCTGGCCGAGCACGAAGAATTCCGGATCGTTGGCGGGCCGTGTCTTGTCGAACGGTGTCGCCAGCTGCTCGCCGGGCTTCACCGGTCGCACGATATGCGGCGTGACGATCACCACCAGCTCGGTTTCTTCCTTCTGGTTGCTCGAACTGCGAAACAGCGTGCCGATGACAGGCACCTGGCCGAGCCACGGCACCTGGTCCTGGAGCTTGGTCGTCTTGCTCGAAAGAAGCCCGCCGACGGCGAAGCTCTGGCCGTCGCGCAGTTCGACGACGGTTGCCAGCTTGCGGTTGGTGAAGATCGGGTCGCCGGCGGTGGTGAAGCCGGTCAGGTCGCTGACTTCCGGCGCCAGGTTCATATGGATCTTGCCGTCGTCGAGTACGACTGGCGTGAACAGCAGATTGACGCCGAATTGCTTGTACACGATGCTTATCTCGCCGTCTTTGTCGAGGGTGCGGATAGGCACTTCGCCGCCGGCGTTAAAGCTGGCCTGCTCGCCGGAAAGCGTGGTGAGGTTGGGGTTCGCGAGCATACGCACCGCGCCTTTGGACTCGAGCGCCTCGATGATCAGATCGACCTTGATGTTGCTGTCGATGACGCGCGTGATCAGCGCTCCGAAGGGCGCCGAGTTGGACAGGAGGCCGCTGAGCAGGCCACCCGGCCCGAGCACCAGTCCGTCCTCGTCGACGGCAGCAACACCGGTACCGGTACGGGTCGTGCCACTGCCGTTCGTGCTCTTGATCGACACGCCGAGGTCGCGGCCGGTGTTGCGCTTGGCTTCCAGCACGCGCACTTCCAGATTGACCTGCTGGCTGTCGTCGACGATGACGGAGTTGATGACGGCGTCGGGGCCATATTGCTGCGCAACCGCCATGATAGCCGCCAGTGTGGCGCCGTCCTTGACATGACCGCCAAGCCTCACCCTGCCATTGACCGAGCCGACTTCGATGCGCGACTTGGGCGCCACCTGGCGGATCGCCTGCGCCATGTCGCTGACATCGACGCCGACCTCGATCTGAAGTGCGCCGAGCGAGCGCTTGTCCGTCGAAAAGAGGTTGACGGTGGTGGTGCCGGCGCCCTTGCCAATGACATAAAGCGTGCGGTCGGTCATTGGCTGCGCGTCGGCTATCTTCTCGTCGCCGACGACGATGTCACCCAGATTGGCACTGACCTGGATCGTTACCGATTGCGACATTGGCAGGAAAATACGATGGACGGCAGGGGTCGACACGTCGATGAAGCGGTCGGCCGCACCGGCCGCCAGGCTCGACAGCAACAGCGCCGCCATGCACGACAACGCGGCCGTCGCTATCTCTAACCAAGATCCCCGCATCCCCGTCCCCCACTTGCTGCCGGCGGCAGTTCGTTCCGTTTCGCCGCACTCTGTTATTGTTGTCGCGGCACGTCGTATGTTTCAAGCTTCACGCCCCGAAAAACGCCCACAGTAGCACGCGCCGGTGGTTCGGGTGTGACATATTTGACCACTTCCTTAACGACTTCCGGCGCCGCGACGGCCGGAGCCGGCTTGACCTTGCTCAACTGGTCGAGCTGACTTCCCACCCGGTCCACGGCCTGTGCCAATCCCGCGAGCTTGTCTTCGGCTCGCTTGCGCTCGGCCGCGGCCTCGGCTTCCGCTGCAGCCTTCTTGTCGAGTTCGGCCTGCCTTGCGGCGACATCTGCCGGCGTTTCGCCTGTCAGGTCGGAAAGCGTCACCCGCTCGGTCGTCTCGCCCTTGCTGGCTGCGGCCTGGCGCAGCGCCAGCGACAATTGGCCGGCGCCGGCCGCCAGCGTCAGCTTCTGCGCGTCCCTGGTGCTGGCCTCCAGCGTCACGGACTTCACCACCGTCGGGCTGTCCTTGCTTTCGTCGGCCACCTGGTCGACGGCGAGCACCTTCATGCTCTGCAGCAGCACGTCGACAAAACTCCTGTCTTGTCCATCATCACCCCGCACCGTGCGTGTCAGCAGCACATCGACACGGTCGCCGGGGAAGACGAAGCCGGCGACACCGAGCACATCGTTGACGCGAATGGACACGGCCTTCATGCCTTCGCCGAGCACCGCCGAAAGCGTGGCGCGCTGGCCGGGGCCGGTAATCTTGGTAGCAAGAATCGGCTCATTGACACCTATCGCTTGCAGTGCCTGCTTGGCGCCGTCGCCAGCTAACAGGTCTTTCGTTGTCTTGAACGCCCCGGCCGGAACCGCACCCGCAGGCCAAGCGACCTCGCGTAATTTATCCGCGCTCAGCGCATCGCCGAACTTCAGCGGCATTGCCGCAACGACGACTGTGCTGCTCTGGATGGCGCCCGATTGGGCCATGGCGCTTCGCTGGCCAGCCAGCCAGATATTGACCAGAACCACGGCCAGGACCCCGAACACGCCGGCGAGCACGATCATGATAAGTGTGTTGGCGCGCATAGCCCAAACCCCAAAAAGGCAGCAGAACGACCGAAGTGACCTGAGTGATTTCAGGCCCGGATCTGGTCCGGGCCTGAGATCCACAAACTAATCAGCTGCCGATACCGGTGACGGCGTTGCAGCCACCAACTGTCGATGCTTCCAGCGCGGTGCAGAGACCGGCGAATCTGCCGTTCACCCATCCGCCGATGGCGAGGACAGTCATGATCGAGGCGACGGCAATGATGCCGATAAGGATGGAATATTCGACCATGGCAGCGCCGTTCTCATCGTCGCGGAACTGCCGGGTCATCGTCATGAGCTTGTTCATGTCAATTTCTCCCTTTGGAGGTTGGAACCCGACGAGACAGAGCAAAGGATGAAATCCATACCCAAGCATCCCCCGTCATCTCGATCCTAGGTCCCGAGAAAACGCAGAGTCAAACGAGATTAAGGGTTCCTTAACTTTCATGTACATGATTCGGAAAGAATATTACAGTTCCGGATGTAGACAACAGCTTGATTCCTTTCATTTTTCAAGCGCCTTAACCATTCGTTCACAATTTGGCCGCGGATGTGGCAGGATTGAGGAAGCATTAGTAATAATGCATATTCCTTTATATCTAAGGGTTTATCGGTGTCTTCCGGGCGGTTTTGGCCCCAAAATCGGACGAGGCTGGAAAGCGATGCCGACGCTCTGACCACGAACCGGCAGCTGCACCAAATAAGGCCGTTATTACAGGCTTCTGATCTTAACTATGTAGAAAGTATTGAGGGTACGACAGCCACCTGGGCGCTTGTGCCTCCCGTGGTTAACAGTTAGTTTCCGCTAATGAGGGACTAGGGGGAGTATAAGCGACTATGTTGGGGCGGTTCATCAAGGGGCCTGGCGAACAGCAGGTAGCGGCAAAGACCGATCAGCTGGCGGTGCAGCCTGTTGCTCCGGCTCTTTCGCCAGCCGCTGATATTGAATCGCATGGCGACGATTTCTTGACGCTCAAGGTCGAGCTGCATCGCCATTTGATCGATCGGTTCAATCTGACCGCGCTTGAAAATGCTTCCAAGGATGAGATTCTGAATGAGATCCGCCCCATCGTGCGGGAGTTCGTGCGCGGTCGCACCGTTCCCCTTAACGCGCGCGAACTCGACCAACTGACCAGCGACACCGCAGACGAGATGCTGGGTCTCGGGCCGATCGAACCGCTGCTCAAGGACGATTCGATCACCGACATCATGATCAACACCCACAGGCGCGTCTTCATCGAGCGGCGCGGCATGATTGAAGAGACGGCAATCCGTTTCCGCGACGAGGCGCATCTGTTGCGGGTCATCAACAAGATCGTTTCGGCCATCGGCAGGCGTGTCGATGAATCTTCGCCGATGGTCGATGCGCGGCTGGAAGACGGTTCGCGCGTCAACATTGCGGTGCGGCCGGTCTCGGTCGACGGCCCTCTGGTGTCAATCCGCAAATTCTCCAAGAATCCCTATTCGCTCGAACGTTTGATGGCTTTCAATTCCATCCGGCCGCCGATGATCGAGCTGCTGCGGATCGCCGTGCAGGCGCGCAAATCGATCCTGGTTTCGGGCGGCACCGGCAGCGGCAAGACCACCTTGCTCAATGCGTTGTCGAGCTACATCCCCTCGAAGGAGCGGCTGATCACCATCGAAGATGCGGCCGAGCTGCAATTGCAGCAGCCGCATGTCGGCCGGCTGGAGACACGCCCGCCCAATGTCGAGGGTCGGGGCGAGGTGCGCCAGCGCGAATTGCTGAAGAACGCGCTTCGCATGCGGCCGGATCGCATCATCGTCGGCGAGGTGCGCGGCGAGGAAGCCTTCGACATGCTGCAGGCGATGAACACCGGCCACGAAGGCTCGATGACGACAATCCATGCCAACACGCCGCGCGATGCGATCTCGCGGCTGGAGCAGATGGTCGGCATGGCCGGCATGCCGATGACGCATGAGTCAATCCGCGCGCAGATCGCCTCCGCCATCGACATCATCGTCCAGACACAGCGTCTTTCGGACGGCGGCCGGCGTGTCACCTCCATATCGGAACTGACCGGCATGGAGGGTAATGTCGTGCAGCTCCAGGAAATCTATCATTTCGTCCGCCGTGAGGTGACAGCCGAGGGCAAGGTCATCGGAGATTTTCGCGCCACCGGCGTTCGTCCGCGCTTCGCTCCGGAGGCCGCGACGCTGGGGCACCATTTTGCCAAGGACGCCTTCAACCCGCAGGTTGCCCTCTGATGCCGACGGGTCAAGCTCTGCTCTATTTCATCTACATGCTGGCGGCAGCCTCGGTCATTCTCGCCGGCGAAGCCTTTTATCTTTCCTTTGCCGGCCGCCGCTCCCGGTCTCTAGCAGTCAATCGCCGATTGAAGCGGCTCGCTGGCGACGTCCCGGCCGAACAAACGTTGCAGGGATTGCTGCGAGAGCGCGGGCTCACGGACTCCGGCGATTTTCTTTTCGGTATGGTCTGGCTGAACAGGCTCTATACCCAGTCCGGCATCACCGGGAATCCCCTGACCTTCGCCGCAACATTTCTGCTCGCAGGGCTGGCGATGGCGCTGCTGCTGGTATTCTTCAATTTTTCGGCCTTAGCGTCGCTTCTTATCTTTCTGGTCGTAGGGCTTGTCCTGCCGCTTCTCGTCCTCCGGCGCGCCCGCAACAAGCGAATTCGGAAATTTGCCAAACAGCTTCCGGATGCGCTCGACATGATCGTTCGTTCGCTGCGCGCCGGACATCCGGCTTCGATCGCGATCGGTCTGGTCGCGCGCGAAATGCCCGATCCGCTCGGCACCGAGTTCGGCATCGTCTCCGATGAGATCACCTTTGGTCTCAGCATCGAGCAGGCCGTGCGAAAGCTTTCGCAGCGGGTCGGCTTCGAGGGCCTTCAACTGCTATCGGTATCGCTGTCGATCCAGGCCAAGACGGGCGGCAATTTGACCGAAATTCTGGCCAATCTTTCCTCGGTTCTGCGTGAACGACAGAAACTACGAATGAAAATCAGGGCGCTTTCGGCCGAAGGTCGCGTCTCCGCGTGGATCATCTCCTTGTTTCCTGTTGTGATGTTCTTCGCACTTCAAATCCTTGCCCCGGCCTACTACGGAGCCGTCTGGAGCAACCCGCTCATCTTCCCGATATTCCTGATTTTTGGGTTGTGGGCGCTGCTTGGCGACTTCATCATGTACCGGATGGTTACGTTCGATTTTTGACCGGGAGCGACGAAAGAAATTGTTTTCGAACATTCAGGACCTGGGCTTCTTGGTATCCATTGCCGTCTTTGTGGCGGCGGTGTCCCTCTTCCTGTTCGGTGCGCTTATCTTTCTCCCGGCTCTGCAGACACGAAAGCTAGTCGCGCAGAGCCTGATGGGCGAAGGAATTACAGACCGCCGATCGATGCTCGGACAAGACCAGCTTGCCAAGCTTGCGGCGCAACGGCCGGTCGATGCCTACTTCAAGTCGATGGAGAAAGAGCGCGATGAGCCAAACGCTTTGGAAGCGAAGCTGTTTCGCGCCGGCTTTTATCAATCAAGCGCACCGCTGATTTATACGCTGTGCCGCCTTGCCGCGGTCTGCGTCGGTTTTCTGGCGATGTATGCACTCCTGTCACGGGTTCTGCCGCCGCACCTGCCAGGTTTCATCACCTTTGCTGGTTCTGCCGTGTTCGGCCTCGCCTGCATCGTGCTTCCCGCCATTCTGCTCGACCGTTTCGAGAGCAGCCAGAAACAGATCTATCGCCGGGCTTTCCCCGACTTCATGGACATGATGATCACCTGCGCCGATGCCGGCATGAGCCTGGAGGGGGCAGTCGAACGCGTCAGCCATGAAATGGCCGCCACCCACAAATGGCTGGGAATACAGCTGTCGATCATGAATCTGCAGTTGCGTGCTGGCAAGCCGTTGCGGGAAGCGCTGCGCGAACTCTCGGATCGCATCGGACTTGACGAGGCGCGGGCATTGGCTGTCCTGTTCCGTCAATCGGAAGAACTCGGCACCAGCCTCACCGATGCCTTGCGTGTTTATAGCGCCGAGATGCGTGGCCAGAGAATTCTGAGTGCGGAGGAACGCGCCAATTCTCTACCGGTAAAGATGATGATTCCGTTGGGGCTTTGTATCTTCCCTGTGGTTATGATGGTTATCATGCTACCGGTGATCATCCGCATGAGGGGCATTATCTTCTAATTGCGTGTATGATCTGATTCTAATATGAGGTCCGGGACCCTTGGGGGAATCTGTATGAAGAGGGCTATCGCGGCGGCGTTCTGCCTGTTGACGGTTTTGCTTGCCGGCTGCCAGACGGACGCCACTGACGGTGTCGTTCGCACCAACGAGCCGTCGAAGGGCGACGTGACGTCTTTTGGCGATGCTTTCGATGGGCTGAAAACGGTCAGCGACGTCGAATACTATGCCTCGGACCAGGCCGTTGCCGAAGCCAAGAATCAGTTCCGTGCCGAAAATTACGGCAATGCCGGCGCTCTGTTCTTCAAGGCGACGCAACTGGCGCCCAATGATGGTAACGCCTGGATGGGACTGGCCGCCTGCACCGACCGGATCCACCGCTTCGACTTGTCCGACAAGGCCTATGCCAAGGCCTTCAAGCTGGTCGGCGCGACGCCCGAATATTACAACAATGTCGGCTATTCCTACCTGCTGCGCGGCAAGCTGCAGGATGCGCGTTCGAACTTCCTCAAGGCTTACGAACTGGCGCCCAACGACCCGACCGTCGCCAACAATCTGAAGCTTTTGTCGTCAAGCGTGCAGAACGTCGAGCGCTAGCATGCTGCTCGTCGAGGCGCTGCTGCTGAAGGTGCTTGCCATCCCTCTGCTGGCAAGGATTGGCTGGATCGACTTCAAGACGCAGAAGATTTCCAATCGCGACGTGCTGCTGCTGCTCTGCCTGGGCGCCGGGGGCCTGCTGCTGCTGTCGCTCCAGTCCGGCTCGTGGTGGGACATGGGGCTGAGTGCTCTCGCCGGCCTTCTGCTGTTCGTTGCGCTCTTACCCTTCTGGGTCTTGCGCAAGATCGGCGCCGGCGATGTCAAGCTGCTGGCCGTCGTGCCATTCCTGATCAGCGGCAGCGCCCTCGCGGTGTTTTCAGTGCTGCTTCTGGTTTTCGCCCTGGCCACCGCGGTTATCGTGAAAAACCCGTTCATGCTGCCCGCGGGTGCTTTTCGGCTTGTCGTCCAGCATCTGGACCGCAAGGGCGTGGTGCCATTCGGCGTGCCGATCTCGCTGGCCGCGATCTGTACGCTGGCGTTCCTGATCTACAGGAGTTTGATGGTCACGAGCAGCTCTGGAATCCTCAACCAGCTCAACTGACCCTGACATCTCACGCGGCTGAATTCGTCGCGTGGGAGATTTGACAGAGCATCAACGAAAAACCCGCCTGTGCGGCGGGTCACTGGCGCAAATCAGCACCATAGGCAAAAATGTACCATAGCTGAGTGCAGCGAGTCAAGAAAAAATTCCTATCGTCTGACGCTGCCTGCGCCGCTGCGCTCCGTTCAATCCCGCAGCAGATCGAACATCAGCTTGAAGAAGCGGTCGGCGTCGACCTCATGGGCGATGCGGGCATTGTCCTTTTCGCCGCGCTCGCCCCAGTAATCGGCGATGGTCGCGCCGAAGGCGTAGGTGCCGGACAGATCGACGCCGATATGGGCAGGGCGCGTGCGCACCAATGTCGGGTCGATGGCCAGCGCCAGCGCCAAGGGATCGTGCATGGCGCCGCCGACGCCCATCGAGTTGCGGTGCAGCTTCTCGTAGAACAGCAGCCAGTCGTTGACGAGCCGGCCGAGCGGCGTGTCGATGGTGGCGAGTTCGGCATATTGCGGCGCCTCGACCAGCACCTGCATGGTGACGTCGAGGCCGACCATCAGGATCGGCACGCCGCTGTCCAGAACGATCTTCAGCGCTTCGGGATCGCAGAACGCATTGAACTCGGTCGGCGTGATGATCTCGCTCTTGCGGTAGAACACGCCGCCCATCCAGATCAGCTCCTTGATCTTGGGCAGCACGTCGCGATGCTTGAGGATCATCAGGCCGATGTTGCTGAGCGGGCCGGTGGCAACGACCAGGATCGGTTCGGGCGCGGCGCGCAGTCTGTCGGCCAGGAAATCGACGGCGTGCTGGTCAACCGGCTTGATCGTCGCCTGCGGCAGGTAGGGCGAGCCCTCGAGGCCGCTCGGGCCGTCGGCGGTGCCGAGCACCAGCGGGCGCGCCAGCGGGCGGTGACAGCCCTGCGCGACAGGCACGTCGCCGGCGCCGATATACTCCAGGATGCGCAAGGCATTGGCGGTCGTCTTCTCGACTTCCGCATTGCCGCAGGTCGTGGTGACGCCGATGAGTTCGATGGCCGGCGAGCGGTGCGCCATGACCAGCGCAATGGCGTCGTCGTGGCCGGGGTCGCAGTCGAACAGGATAGGAGTTGGCTTGATCATCATGTCGTCTTTCACGCCGCCCGCTCGTAGCGCGCTATGGTCTTCTTGAAGCCGTCGAGGAAGCGCCGGCCGTCTAGGCCGGTGCAGATGCGGGTGGTCTTGGGCCCGCCGCCGGGCAGCAATTGCCGGCCGCGATAGGCGACGGTCTGGCCGCGCGCCAGCCTGCCGTCGAGGACGACGTCGGCGAACAGCGGCTCGGTCATCGTCGCCAGGCCAGGATCGAAAGCCAGCGCCACGGTGATCACGTCGTCCATCGGGAACCCGACCAGGTCGAAGAATTCGCGCCAGATGTCGATGTAGATCGGGAAGCTGTCGGCGATCATCTCCAGGACGGGATTATCCCTCGCGACGGCCTGCATGTCGGCAATGTCGTCGCGCGTCAGCATCGAATCGGCGACGCGGTTGTCCTCGCAGATGTCGAGCGGCACGAGGATCTTCTCGACATCGGCGTTCAGCACGATGCGCGAAGCCTCCGGATCGGCCCAGATGTTGTACTCCGACAGGGGCGTGATGTTGCCCGGCGTCTGGAAATTGCCGCCGAGCACGATCAGCCGTTTGAGTGCGCCGGTCAATCCCGGCTCCTGCAACAGCGCCATGGCCGCATTGGTCAGCGGGCCGGTCGTCACCAGCGTGATCTCGCCCGGATTGGCCATGACCGTGCCGATGATGAAATCGACCGCATGTCCCGACGTGGCTTGCCGCACCGGCGTCGGCGCCGGCGGGTTGAACTTCTTCAGGCGATCGCCGAAACGGGCAACGAGCCGTTTTTCGAAATGCACCGGCGCCTCCATGTCGGCCTTGGCGTTGCCGACGATCGGCCGCCACGCGCCGGCGTGAACCGGGATATCGTCGCGCCCGGCGAGCGTCAGCGTGTTGAGGACGACGTTGGTGACCTGCTCGATCGGGCCGGCGGCACCGGTCACAGTGGTCACGCCCTCGAGCCGCAGCTTCGGACTGACCGCTGCAAACAGCACGGCGAGAATATCGTCGCCGGCCGAATCCACGTCGAGGATTATGCGTTCCATAAAGGCTTCCTTCACTGGGGATTTTTGCCGCCGGGTTCGGCGTTCTTGTCCACCGACAGCAGCTTACGCATCGATTCCAGCGTCTCCGCGATAATCCTCGGACGCGCCCGGTAGGACAGCGCGAACAATGCGATCAGCGCGACGACATAGGGGACGGTGAGAACCAGGTAGGAGGGATAGCCGAACGTCTGCAGGCGCAACGAAAAAGCATCCGCAAAGCCGAACAGCAGGCAGCCGGCCAGCACCTTCAGCGGATCGCCGTTGGAAAAGATCAGGATCGCCACCGCCATGAAACCGCGGCCCGACGACATGTTTTCGGTGAACATGGTGATGTAGCCGAGCGACAGATGAGCGCCGGCGAGGCCCGCCAGCAATCCGCACAGCAGCGACGCGATGTAGCGGACGCGGGTGATCGAGATGCCAAGCGCCTCGGCGGCTTCCGGTTTTTCGCCGACGACGCGGATATAGAGGCCGAGCCGCGTCCGATTGTAGCACAGAACCAGTAGCGGCACGGCGATGAAGGCGACATAGACGAGTGGCGTGAAGCCGGAGATCAGCGGCGCCCATGAGCCGAGAAGGTCGCGGGCACCGGGCAGCTGGACTTTCGGCAGGCCGACGATGCCGTGACCGACGATCGAACCGCGCGTGCCGAAGATCGCTTTCATCAGCGAGATCGTCATGCCGCCGGCCAGGATGTTGAGCGCCAGCCCGACGACCACTTCATTGGCCTTGAAGCTCACCACCAGGACAGCAAAGACCAGGGCGAAGACGAGCGCCGCCGCGACGCCGCAGGCGACGCCCGCCAGCGCGGAACCGGTCCAGATCGACCCGAGGACGGCAAAGAAGGCGCCGACCAGCATCTGCCCCTCGAGGCCGATGTTGAAGATGCCGGCCTTGGTGGTGAACGAGCCGCCGAGCGCGACCAGAAGGATGGGCGCGGTGGTGCGAAGCGTCGCCGCGATCAGCGCGACGTTGATGAGCTTGTCTAGAATTTCCATCGCCGCTCCCCTGCCTGGCTGTCGCCGCGCTTTCTCACCAGCACCTGGGCCGACACGCTGAGGATGATCAGGGCCTGGATCACGGTGATGATCTCGCGCGACGCGCTGGTATCGACCTCGAGCAGCAGCGATCCGTTGCGCAGCGCGCCGAAGAACAGTGCGGTGAAGATGGTGGCGACCGGCGAGCCATTGGCGAGCAGGGCGGCGATCAGCCCATCGAAGCCGAAACCGGGAGCAAACCCTTCCATGAAACGATGATGGACGCCGAGCGTCTCGACACCGCCGGCCAGCCCGCCGACGGCCCCCGAAAGCAGCAGGACCAGGAAACCCTGCCGTTTCACGTTGACGCCGCCATATTCGGCGAATTTCGGCGCCGACCCGACCATCGTGACGCCGTAACCCCATTTGGTGTAGCGGAAGACAAGGGCTGCGCCGACCGCCAGCACCAGGCCAATGACCAGGCCCCAGTTCAACCGCGAAAAGGTGAAGATCTCCGGCAGATAGGATGTCGCCAGGATCGGCGGCGTCTCCGACCAGCCACCCGGCCGCTTGAACAGGAAGATGGTGAAATAGGACGTGAGCAGCACCGCCACGTAGTTCGACAGGATCGTCGAGACGACTTCGTTGGTGTTGTAGCGGGCGCGGAAGTAGGCGGGGATGGCGACCCAGGCCGCGCCTGCCACCACCGCGAGCGCCAGTGCCGCCAGCGTGTGGATGCCTGCGGGCAGGGGCATGGCAAAGCCGACCCACGCGGCGGCGAAACCGCCGAGGAACAGCTGGCCTTCGATGCCTACGTTGAACATGCCGCCGCGCAGGCCGATGCAGGCGGCGACACCGCAGATCAGGATCGGCGTCGTCTGCAGCAAGGTCCCGGCGATCTTCTCCTGATCGCCGAAGGCGCCGCGCAACAGCGTCATGAACACACGCACCGGGCTTTCGCCGACCATGAGGATGATGATCGCGCCCATCAGCAGCGCCACGCCGACGGCGATGATCTGGCCGGAAACGGCACGCAAATGGTCTGTCATGATGCGGTCTCCGCGGCGAATTCCGGCGCGGCCACGCCTGCCATCATCATGCCGATGCGCTCCTCGTCGGCCTCGTCGCCGGCGACCTCGCCCATGATCCGCCCGTTGAACATCACCAGGATGCGGTCGGCAAGGGCGGCCAGTTCGTCGAGCTGCACGGAAATCAGCAGGATTGCGCGGCCGGCGGCGCGCTGGCGCATGATCTCGTCATGAATGGCCTCCTGGGCGCCGATGTCGACGCCGCGCGTCGGCTGGTCGATCAGCAGGAAATCGGCGCCGTTGGTGAATTCGCGCGCCAGAACGACCTTCTGGATGTTTCCCCCCGAAAGCCGCTTGACCGCATCGCCCGGTCCGCGCGCGCGAATATCGAAGCTCTTGATCAGCGTTTCGGCGTTTTGATTTATGGCATTCCAGTTGAGCATGCCGGCGCGGCTCCATGGGGCGCGATGCTGGCGGCCCATCAGGGTGTTGGCTGCTATCGAAGCGTTGCGATCGACCCCGCGCACCATGCGGTCGCCTGGAACATGGGCGAGGCCTGCCTGGCGGATCGCGGAGGGGGAGAGCGCGGTGAGATTCCGGCCCTTCAGCCACGCCCCGCCATGGCTTGCCGGTCGCAAGCCCGAAAGCACTTCCGCCAGCTCCGTCTGTCCATTGCCGGCCACACCCGCGATCCCCACCACCTCGCCGGAGCGGACGGTGAAACTGGCATCGCGAAGAGCCGGCAGCCGGCGATCGTCGCGCGCCCACAGATCCTTGACTTCGAGCACCACGTCGCCGTGCAGCGAAGCGCGCGGCCGGCGGTCGAAGCTCACCTCGCGGCCGACCATCATGTGCACCAACTCGTCCTTGCTGAGCTCGGCCGTCGGCCGGGTCGCCACCTTCCTGCCGTTGCGCAGCACCGTCACCGTGTCAGACACTTCCATCACCTCTTCCAGGTGATGCGAAATGAAGATCACCGTCATGCCTTCGGCCACGAAGCTGCGCAGTGTCTGGAACAGTTCACGGCTTTCCTGCGGCGTCAGCACGGCGGTCGGTTCATCGAGGATGATGGTGCGCGCGCCGCGCACCAGGACCTTAAGGATTTCGATGCGTTGCTCTATGCCGACCGAGAGCAGCCCGACGCGCTCGGTCGGATCGACCTGCAGGCCGAAGCGCTTCGACAGGTCGCGCGTGCGCGCAATTTGTGCGGCGTGGTCGATCAGGCCATGGCGACGGATTTCCATACCGAGAAAGACGTTGTCGGCAACCGAGAGCGAGGGAACCAGCTTGAAATGCTGGTGAACCATGCCGAGGCCGGCCTTTATCGCCACGGACGGGTCGGCGATCACGATCTCTTCACCGTTCAGCCGGATCGAGCCTTCGTCCGGCTGCAAGAGGCCGAACAGGATGTTCATCAGCGTCGTCTTGCCGGCACCGTTCTCGCCGATGATGGCGTGGATCTCGCCGCGGCAGACCGCAAGGTCGATGCCGTCATTGGCGACGAATGCGCCAAAACGCTTGGTGATGCCAGTCAACTCGACGGCCATCGCGGCATTGCTGTGGAGGGTCGGCGACCCCGGCGTGTTCGACAACGTGGCTCTCGCAGATTGGACACTGATCCGCCGCGGCAAGCCGCGGCGGATCAGTGTAGCGCTTTCTTGGGAGGGAGGCGCTGTTGTTGGCTTACTTTGCCTTGGCGATCACGATCTTGCCGTCGACGATGCCCTTTTTGATCTCGTCCAGCTTGGCGGTCACGTCAGCGGGGATCTTTGGGGCAATATCATCGCAGACCTTGACCTCGACACCGCCCGAGGCGAGGTCGAAAGTGCGGGTGCCGGCGGTGATCTTGCGGCCCTCGACCTCATCCTTGATCAGCGTGTAGACGGCGATGTCGCCGCGCTTCAGCATGCTGGCGAGCACATTTCCGGGAGCCGAGCCGCACATGTCGATGTCGACGCCGATCGAATATTTGTCGACCGCGGCACTTGCCTGCATCACGCCTTCACCCGTCGGGCCGGCGACGTTGTAGACAATATCGGAGCCTTGGCCGTAAAGCGCCTGGGCAAGTTCGCTTCCCTTGGCCGGGTCGTCGAAAGTTCCGGCGAAGACGGAGTTTACCTTGACGTCGGGCGCGGCATATTTGGCGCCTTGCTCGTAGCCGCCCAGGAAGTTGCGGATCACCGGGATATCTCGGCCGCCGACAAAGCCGATCGCCTTGCCGTCGCCGATCTTGTCGAAGGCGGTGCCCTTGGCTTCGATCATGCCGGCAAGTGCACCGGCCACGAAGGATCCCTGCTCCTCGGCGAAATTGGCGTAGATCATCTTGGGGTTGTCGAGGACGCCATCGATGAACACGAAGCGCTGGTCGGGATATTCGGCGCTGACCTTTTGCAGCGAGTCCACCAGCTCCCAGCCCATCACGAAGATGAGGTCGTACTGCTTGCCCTTGGCAAGATTCTCGAACTGCTGCTGGTAGTCGAGCGCGCGATTGCCGGTGTCGACCAGCTTGAGGTCGATGCCGAAATCGGTCTTGGCCTTGTTGAGGCCGTTGACGATCGAAACGCCAAAACCCTGTGCAAAATATCCCGAGATGGCGGCCACGGAAACCTTGGCCTGTGCGGCGGCCGGTCCGAACGAAATGGCAAGCATCGTGCCGGCCAGAAATAAACTCTTGAGCGCCCTTTTCATGTCATTCCCCTTCAGCTTTTTTCAGCTTTCGAAGCCACGCTTTGACCATCCCCCACATATCGCCGTAACAACGGCGAGTTCGTTGATGGTCATATGAGTTTAGGAGCGGCTTAACAGGCTGTCAATCGTCATCCGATGCAGTTTTCTTGGCCCTTCGCCCACGTGCTCGACGTCTGCGCTTGACAAATGTCGACGGGCATAATTGTTGATACTCTAATGAGTTTTCATGAACGACGGGATGAAGGAAGCGAAACAATGCCGGCTGTGGTGGTCAGGAAATTTCTGGTTCAGGTCGAAGAGATATTCCATGAGGGCGGACCCCACGCGGCACGCCCGCTCAAGCGAGGCGCGGTCGTCGCGGTCATCGCCAACCCTTTTGCCGGACGCTATGTCGAGGAGATCACCGGCTTCATGGAAGACCTGAAGCCGCTCGGTCTCGATATGGCCCGGCGCCTGATCGACGCCATTGGTGAAGGCGGCCAGGCCATCGAAGGCTATGGCAAGGGTGCCATAGTCGGCGCCACCGGCGAGCTTGAACATGGCGCGCTCTGGCACAATCCGGGCGGCTACGCGATGCGCGAACTGCTCGGCAATGCCAAGGCGATCGTGCCTTCGACCAAGAAGGTCGGCGGCCCCGGAACGCGCATCGATATCCCGATCACGCACATAAACGCCTCCTATGTGCGCAGCCATTTCGATGCGATCGAGATAGGCATTGCCGATGCGCCGCGCGGCGACGAAATGGCGGTCATCCTGGCGATGACCACCGGCGCACGCGTCCATGCACGGGTCGGTGGCCTTGCTGCCGCCGACATCAAGGGCGAGGACGGATTGCGATGAGCCCGGAAATTCGCCGCATCATCACCATCGTCGAGGAAACCCGGATCGAAGGCGGACGGCCCGTCGATCCGCCGACGCGGCGTGCCGCAGCCATTGCGGTGATCCGCAACCCCTATGCGGGTACCTATGTCGAGGACCTGTCGGCACTGAGCGCCATAGGCGAAGCCTTGGGCGATATCTTGCCCAGGCGCGCGGTCGCTGCTCTGGGCATTGCCGGCGACCGGGTCGAGAGCTTCGGCAAGGCCGCCGCCGTCGGCGCAGATGGCGAGCTCGAACATGCCGCCGCCATCCTTCATCCAAAGCTCGGCGCCCCGTTCCGCGATGTGCTCGGCAAGGGCGCCGCGCTCATTCCTTCATCGAAGAAGCGCGGCGGCCTCGGCGTGCCGCTCGATATTCCGCTCGGTCACAAGGATGCGGCGCGGGTGCGCAGCCATTTCGACGGCATGGAGGTTCGTGTTCCCGACGCACCGCGTGCCGACGAGATCGTCGTCGCTATCGCCGTCACCGATTCCGGCAGGCCGCACCCGCGCGTCGGCGGGCTGACCAAGGACAAGATTGTCGGGATTGACGGCGTCGGCTGACCGTCAGGCCGCCAGGATTTCCGGCACCCGGAGCGCCGGAGGCGTATTTCTGCTCCGGCCGGTCCGCACCACGCCGTCGATGACGACCATTCCAATGCCTGGAAGATTGCCGAGCGCCACGCTGTCGAGCAGCCCGTCGCCGGCGCCGCCGATCGCCTGGTCCATGAAGATCAGGTCGGCGGCGCGACCGACCTCGATCAAACCGCGATCGTCCAGTCTGCGCACGCGCGCCGTGTTGCCGCTGGCAAGACAGAACGCCACTTCCGGCGCGATGCCGCCCAGCGAAGCCAGCATGGTGAGCGTCCGCAGGATGCCGAGCGGCTGCACGCCGGATCCGGCCGGGCTGTCGGTGCCGAGGATGACGCGCGAAAGTTCGCCGCGCTGCCTTGCCAGGTCGAGCACGAACAGTCCGGTGCGCAAATTGCCGTTATGGACGATTTCAAGCGCCCTCGAGCCCTTCTCGCAGATCTGCCGTATTTCCGCGTCGGGCAGGGCGGTTGGCCCGCCATTGACGTGGGCGACAATGTCGGCGTCGACCTCCAGCACGACATCCGCGCCGATGCGGCCGGAGCCGGGCAGCGACGGGCCGCCCGTGTGGGTCATCGAGGTCATGCCGTATTTGCGCGCCCAGGCGATCATCTGCCGGCCGGTCGGCCCATCCTTGACGCCGCCAAGCCCGACCTCGCCGACAAGCGTCACGCCGGCCTCGGCGAGACTGCGGAAGTCTTCCTCGGTAAGGCCGGGTTCCAGGATCGGTGCCCCGGCCAGGATCTTCATGCCGTTCGGACGGAAGTTGGAGAAGGTGCGTTGGGCAGCGATCGCCAGCGCCTTCAGCCCGACCAGGTCGCGCGGTCGGCCCGGCGTGTGGACTTCCCCCGCCGAGATCATGGTGGTGACGCCGCCATGCACGGTCGAATCCATCCAGCCGATCTGGTTCTGCCGAGGCGTCCAGTCGCCGGCCACCGGATGGGCGTGGTTGTCGATAAGACCCGGCGCGACCGCGCAGCCCATCGCATCGATGACCGTCGCCGCGCTGCCGCCATCAATGTCGCCTGCCTTGCCAATGCCGGTGATACGTCCATCGGTCACGACGATGGTGTCGGCGTCGATGATCGGTTGTGCTAGATCGCCACTCAGCATGAGACCGATATTGCGGACGACGAGCGTGTTGGCAGACGACTGGAGGTCGGACGACATCGGTTCTCACTTTTGCTGTTATGGAAAAAAGGACTGGACGCAGCTTATTTGCCGCCGTCGCCATTCGATGGGTCGTCGTCGTTGATGCGCTGGAGCAGGCGAAGCAGCGTCGCCTGCTCGGCCGGTGAGAGCGGCGACAGGAACCGCCGCCCGACCTCGACGCTGCGTTCGAGCCGCTCCAGCGTATAGTCGGTCCCTTTGCTGGTCAGCGCGATCATCGTCAGGCGTTGGTCGGTTTCGGAGGCGCTGCGCGTGATCAGCCCGTGTTTGAGCAGTTTGCGCATGACGATGCTGATGGTCGATGGGTCCATCGCCGTCAGCCGGCCGAGATGGTTCTGCGAAACTTCGCCATGCTTGAGGATCGTGGCGAGCGCCGCGAATTGCGTTGGCGAAAGGTCTTCGCCGGCCATGACCTGCTGGAAGCGCAACGTCGCGCGCTGATGCGCCCGGCGGATGACGTGCGCCGGGTGGCGGTCCAGTTCATAGCCGGTCCCGGCGTACTGCTGCAGCACCTGCTCGCGGCTCAGGGGTGCATCGCCTCCCGGCGTTTCGCCTTTTTTGGATTGCGGTTTCTTTTCAGTCGTCACACCGGACTCCTATCGCCGCTGTCTTGGATGTCGCCGGCCGGAAAAAGCTCAAGCCGCAACCCTCGCTGGTTGAAGCGATGTCCCGTCGCGGAGGGCTGCGACGACATCAGCCGAATCGCTGATCACGCCGAAATGGGTCGCTATGTCATACAGCGAGCTTTCCTGCTCGCGTGGTCCCGTTGCCGCGCAGCAATCGCTTGGCACTACCACCTCATAGCCCTCGAAAAAGGCATCGTGGACGGTCGAGCGCACACAGATATTGGTGACCACGCCGAAGATGATCAACTGATCGATCTGCATGTCTTTCAGCGTCAGGTCGAGGTCGGTTTGGAAGAAGGCCGAGTAGCGCCGCTTGATCACATGGATCTCATCATCGCGGGCGCCGAGATCCTCGATGATCTCCGGCCCCCAGCTTCCGTCCAGGCAATGCGGCGTGCGCTTCAGCCATTCGCGCTCGCGTCGCATGCCCGGCCGGTGGCTGTCATGGACCCAGATCACCGGCACGCCGGCGGCGCGCGCGGCCTCGATCACGGCCAGTTGCGGCCCGACCAGCGTCTCGTACCCAGGCAGGACCATGGCCCCGCCGGGCTTGCAGAATTCATTGATCATATCGATGACGACAACGGCTGCACGGCGTGAATCGAGACGCACCGCGTCATCGTGCCGATGTGAGGAAAAACTGTCCACGGACATGGCGAGCTCCTTTGACCGATCGTTGATGCTCATACAAAAAACCCTAGTGGATGCCAAGTCAATCCCGTTCGACGCAAAGCGTGCTGGTCGGCCTTGCGCACCGCGCTCCGACAAGCGTATGCGCTATTTGTCCATCGCGAAATGGCCTTGACAACGCTTGTCAGGCATGTGCTCGATTTGTATGACCATCAATGATATTCAAGCCGCTTAATTGCGGAGCCGAGGTCGAGATATGAAAACCATCGTCACCGGAGCCAGTGGCCTGCTTGGCCGCCATGTGGCCGAGGCTCTGGTTGCGGCCGGCCACGATGTGCTTGGTGTCGATGCCGTAGTGCCGGGTGAGGTCGCATGGCGCCACGCAACCGCCGATTTGACCGATCTGGGGTCGACGCTGCAGCTGGTGCGCGATTGCGATGCGGTTGTGCATGTCGCGGCCATTCCGCGGCCGACCGGCCGGGCCGGCGGCGAGGTGTTCAAGACCAACATCGCGACCGCCTACAATGTGGTCGAGGCAGCTGCCATGGCCGGCGCCAGGCGCTTCGTCTATGCCTCGTCCTTCAGCGTTTTCGGCTATCCCTTTTTCGAGAAACCTGTTCGACCGCCCTATCTGCCGGTCGACCTGAACCATCCGGTCGGCGCGCAGGACCCGTACGGCCTGTCGAAATGGCTGGGCGAGGAAATCGTCGACGCGGCGGTGCGCCGCGGCGCCTTTTCGGCGGTCAGTATCCGCATGCCGTGGATCCAGACGCCGGGTTCTTTTTTCGAGGGCGTCGCGCCGCGCCGCGCCACTGCCGACAGTGCCCGTGACCTGTGGGCCTATCTTGATGGGCGCGACGCCGGTCAGGGCTTCCTGCGGGCGCTTGAATGGCAAGGCGACGGCCATCTGCGCGTCCTCCTCAGCGCCGCCGACACATTCATGGAAGAGGAAACCGAAGCGCTTTTGCGCCGGGTCTACCCTGATGTCCCCCTGTCACGGCCGATCGCCGGTTTCGGCGCCGTGCTCGACACGATCCATGCGCGCGAAACGATCGGCTTCGAGCCAAGCCATTCGTGGCGTTCCTATCCGAAGCCGGAGGCCGGACAATGAAACGGTTCGACAAACAGAATGTTCTCGTCACCGGCGGCGCGGGCGCGATCGGCAGCGCAGCGGTGCGGCGTTTCCTTGACGAAGGCGCACGGGTCGCCATTGTCGACCGCAATGGCGCGGCGGCGCAGCAACTGGCTCGCTCACTGGGTGAAAACGCCATTGCCATCGAAGCCGACGTCACCGACGAAGCGGATGTGCGGCGCGCCGTCGAGGCGATCGTTGAGACGTTCGGCGGCCTCGACGTGGTGTTCAACAATGCCGGCATTTCCGGCGTCGTCGCTCCCGTTCACGACCTGCCGGTCGAGGACTGGGATACGACCATCCGCATCAATCTGCGCGGCATCTTCCTCGTGCTGCAGGCTTCGCTTCGGGCGATGATCAAGGCCGGGACCGGTGGCTCGATCGTCAACATGGGCTCGTCCATGGCCGGTTGGGACGTCCTTTCGGGGGGAGCTGGCTATGTCGCTTCCAAACACGGCGTGGTCGGCCTGACGCGGGTCGCGGCGCTCGATGCCGCGCCCTATGGCATACGCGTCAATGCCATCTGCCCCGGCGTGATCGAGACGACGCTTGGCGTGCCGGCTTCCGGCGACGGCGAATTCAAGAGCAGCGTCCAGCATTTCGCCGACCGCATTCCGTTGCGCCGCATCGGCCAGCCGGACGATGTCGCGGCCGCCCTGGCTTTCCTGGCCTCCGACGAGGCGAAGCACGTCACAGGCGTGGATTGGCTGATCGACGGCGGCCAGACCTTGCAGAGCTGGGCCAACGCGCCGGCCGGCGGCGCGTTTCCGAAATTTCGCTAAAGTCTTTTCGGCGGCATTGCCTGGATGATCCGGACGGCAAGATCGAGATCGGCGAGCCCGCCCGAAAGCGGCGTGCGCGGCTTAACACCGGCAAGGATGCAATCGGCGAAATGCAGCCACTCGCGGCGGAACGACGTATCAGGAACGCCAGGCAGAACGCGTTCGGATGCAGCCTCGCCTGTCGTTTCACGTAGCCGGACAGTCGCCGAGGCATTGCGGAAATAGGGGTTCTGGAATTCGATCCGCACCTCGTCGCGCTCGCCATGCACATGGATCCACTCGTCCCACCATTCATACTGGGCAAGTGCCATGTCGAAGAGGCAAGGGACGCCGCCATAGTCGAGCACGGCCAGCAACTGGTTCGGGCCGGTCTGTTGCGCATGGACGACGCGGTCGGGCGTGCCGAAAGCACCGCGCATGACGGCAAGGTCGTGGCTGGCGAGGCTGAGCAGTACAAGATAGAGATCGCGATAGCCGGCATGGTCCACACCGAGCGCCGCCTCGATGCGCCGAGCGACCGTTTCGCGCCCCGCCGCCAACACATCGGCCGGCACGTCGGTGACCCTGGTCTGGGTGTAGAGTTGGCCATAACGGTCGAAGCGGCCCGCGAAATCGTGGACATGGATCGACTTCGGCCGGCCGATAGCGGCGATGCGCTCCAGCCCGGTCTCATAGCCGGGATCATAGAATTTCATGTAGCCGACAAGGGCGACGAGGCCGCTCCGCTCGGCCTGCTCGACAAGCGGGCGCGCCTCCTGCGGCGTGAAGGCAAGCGGCTTCTCGACGATCAGGTGTTTGCCGGCTCGGATTGCATCGGCGACCATCTCGCCATGATCGTAGGTGCAGATCACGACCGCATCGACATTCGGGTCGGCAAGCAGCGCGCGATGGTCGGTATATCTGGCAGTGACGCCATAATGTTCCGCGACCTTGTCGACCGTGCCGGGAGAGATGTCGCACAAGGCGGCGATGCGAAACGCCGGTAATTCCATGAGATAGGGCAAGTGCATCAGCTGGGCGATCTCGCCGCAGCCGATGACGCCGACGCCAATAACGCGATCCTGCATGTCAACCCTTCACGGCGCCGGCTGTCAGGCCGGCGATGAACTGCCGTTGCATGGCGACAAAGACGACGATCACCGGCAGTGTCGTGATCGTCAACGCGGCGAAATAGAGCGTCCAGAGCGAGTCGTATTGCTGGAAGAAGCTGACCAGTCCTAGCGGGATGGTCTGCACCAAAGGGTCGCGCAACAGCAGGAAGGCCAGGAAGAAATCGTTCCAGATCTCGATGAAGCCGAAGATGAGGATCAGCGCCACGCCCGGCCGCACCAGGGGCAGCATGATGTGGATCAGGATCTCGAGCCGGCTGGCGCCATCGATGCGCGCGGCATCTTCGAGGTCGGCCGGCAATGTGATGAAGAAGCTGCGCAGGATGAAGACCGAAAGCGGCAGCGACGTCGCGGCATAGATGAAGGCAATGCCGAGCCGGCTGTTTATCAGGCCGAGATCGCGCGCCACCAGGAACAGCGGAATGGCCATCACCTGCGGCGGCACCAGCATGGCCGCAACCGCGACTGCGATCACAAGACCGCGTCCGGGGAAACGAAGACGCGCCACCGCATAGGCGCACGGCGTCGCGACGGCCACCAGGATGATCAATGCCGAGCCGGTGACGAAGATGCTGTTGACGATGCGCGATCCCATGCCGGCGATCCGCCAGGCATCGGCATAGTTCTGCAGCACCAGGCTCGATGGCGGACCCCAGACATTGCTGAGCATTTCCTGCTTGGTCTTGAGCGAACCGAACAGCACCCAAAGCAGCGGATAAAGGGTCTCGAAGAGCACGAGAATGAGCGCGGCATAGATGCCGCCAATTTCGAGGATGCCGCGCATGCCGAGGCGCTGCATGAGCCCGCGACGGCGAGAGCCGGCGGCGCCATCGTTCAGCGAAAGGTTGGCGGCTCTCATCAGACGTCGAGCCTTTGCCGCTGCATCAGGGCCAGCAGGCCGACACTGGCCAGCCCGACGATCATGAACAGCACATAGCCGATCGCCGCGGCGTAGCTCATGGCGCCGTCCTGGAAGGCCTTGCTCATCATGTAGGTGAGCACCACTTCGGTGGCGTGGTTCGGGCCGCCCTTGGTCAGGACATAGACGATGTCGAAATTGCGCACGAAGGCGCCGGAGAGGCCGAGGATGGTGTTGATGAAGATGATCGGCATCATCATCGGAACGGTGACGTGCCGGAAGCGCTGCAAGGGGCCGGCGCCGTCCATCTTCGCCGATTCATAAAGCTCCGAGGGAATCGTCTGCAGCCCGGCCAGATAGATGACGGCATGGAAGCCAAGCCATTTCCAGACATCGACGACGATGATCGAGTAGAGCGCGATGTCGGCGTCGCCAAGCCATGATCGTTTCAGCCCGGCGAGGCCAATGAGATCGAGCCCGCTGTTGAGCAGGCCGAAGACCGGATTGTAGATCCAGGACCAGAGCAGGCCGACGGCGACGAAGGACATCGTCACCGGGACGAAGGCGGCGGCGCGGAAGAAGGTGCGGCCAAGCAGCGCCCGGTTCAGAAGCAGCGCCAGCCCGAGGCCGAGCACGTTCTTCAGGACGACGACGGCAAAGACGAAAATCAAATTGTTGCGCAGCGCACCGAGGAAGATCCGATCGTGCACGAGCCGCTTGTAGTTGGAAATACCTGCCCAGGTCGGGTCGGAAAACCCGTCCCAATTGTGCAGGCTGAGCCAGAAGCCGTTGACGAACGGCCAGAGGTAGAAAAGACCGAAGAGGATCGCGGCGGGCAGGATCATGACGAATGCGACCGCCCCGTCCCCGGCATTGAAGCGCCAGGTGCCGGATCGGCTCGAAACAGGAGCCGCCTCTTGCGGTCGCGTGCTCATGTGGCCTTCGCGCCTTGCGGGGTCAGCACCAGCCCGAGCGTGTCCCTGACATAGGCGATGCTCTCGAGCGTGCTTTGCTCTGCCGTTTTCTTGGACGCATCCAGCTCGATGATGGCGAGGCCATCGTAGTTTGCATCCAGCAGGACGTCGACGATGCCAGCGAGATCGACGACCCCGGCGCCGAGCTCGCAAAAGGCGCCATAGCGGTCATAGCCCTTCAGCGCCGGATCGACCCTGGTGTCCTTGAAATGCATGTAGCGCACGGCTGAAATGTAGGTCTTGACCGCGTCGACCGGATCGGAATTGGTGTGGGCAAGATGCGCCGGATCGATGCACAGGCCGGCCAGACCGGTATCCAGTTCATCCATCATGCGATCGAGCTGGTCGCGACGCTCGATGAAGGTGTCGAGATGCGGGTGATAGACCGTCTCGATGCCAAGGTCCTTCGTCCGCTTGCCGATATCCTCGAGCGCCCGGCAAAAGGCCCGGTAGTCGTCGGCCGTGTGCGCCCCGGCAGCGGCTTCCGATGGACCGCCGCCGAGAACCAGCACCGGTGAGCCGAACCCCTTCAGCAGCCTGGCCAGCGCGACGAGAACGTCCCGTTCATAGGTCCAGGCGACAGGGTTGGTGAAAATCGCATTGACGTAGAAGGAGGAGAGCTTGATGCCATACTCGCTCTGGCCTTCCGACAGCAGCGCATAGCGCCGCAAGATGTCGGTGTCGGTGGTCACTCCCATCGGCGCCTGGTTGCCGAGCTGCATGTATTTGCGGGCGTACTGGTCCGACAGGCTGGTGAAGGCGAGGATTTCGAACCAGCCGAAGCCCTGGTCGGCGAGAAACTTGATGGCCGGCCTGAGCGGAAGGCCGGTCAGGTCCCAGCTGTTCAGATGATAGCCGATCGAGAAGCGCTGCCGTTCGGCGCGATGTATCGTCATGTGTTTTCTCCGATGGGCGAGGCTGCCCGAAGCAGGCAGCCTCTGTTTTTCTTGCCTGGCACATCAGCCCGGCTGGATGGGCGCTCGCTTGCAGGCGCTACTTCAGGGCCTCATTTGGGCGGCCAGTTGCCCTGGGCCTTGAGGTCATCGAAGATGGTCTGGATCGATGCGGCGGCGTCTTCGGGCGTCGTGGTGCCGCCGACGATGCCGGCGATTGCCGAAGACGTGGCGCTCGCGACCTCCGAGGGCCAGATCCAGTCGAGGAACTTGATCGTGTTCGGGAAGGCTTGCTTGCGCAATTCGACGGCATAGGCATCGTCGACCTGCGGCACGCCCTTGATCGAGGCCGCGATCGGCTGTTCCGGCGCGAGGTAGAGCGTCGCGACTTCAGGCCGTGTCAGATATTCGATGAATTTGACCGCGGCATCGAGCTTCTCGGGCGGGATCAAGGAGGCGACGCACATGCCGTTGTCGGCACCGCCGCCATGGCCGGGCGCTCCCGGCGTTCCGTCCATTTTCGGAAAGGCGAAGACGCCCCATTTGAAGTCCTTGACGCTCGACTGGAGCGACGGGATTTCCCAGGTGCCGCCATAATACATGGCGCTCTTGCCGGCGGCGAACGCCGCACGCATGCCGTCCTGGTCGACGGAAAGCGAATCCTTGGAAAGGATGCCGTCATCGACCCACTGCTTGATCAGCTTGAATCCCTCGACATCGGGCGCGTCGGTGAATTTCGCCGTGCCTTCGAGGTTCTTCTGCGTCTTGCCGACCGGGTCGCCCGATGCCTGCGAAAAGGTCTCGAAGTACCACATCGGCCACATCACGGTGTTCGAGCCCTGATGCAGCAGAGGGATCACGCCCGCAGCCTTGAACTTCGGCACGGCTGCCTTCAGGTCGTCATAGGTTGGCGGGACAGGAATGGCGAGCTTTTGAAAGAGATCGACATTGTAGAAGATCGTCGATGTCGACAGCGTCGAGATCGGCACGCCATAGACTTGGCCGTTGACCGTAAAGGCGCCAAGAGCGGCGGTATCGATCCTGTCCTGGAACGGCTTGATCTTGTCGGTAATCGGCATCACCAGTTTGCGCCTGACATAGGCGCCATTGGTGTAGAAGGCCGGGCAGGCGATCAGATCCATTTCCTGGTTTGCAAGTTTTGCGGTCATCACGCGCTGGATGGAATCGGTCTGCGGCCCCTGGGCATCCCACTCGACCGCGGCGACGTCGGGGTTGGCCTTGAGGAAGCCGTCGATGACCTGCTGCTGGATTTTCTTCTGCTCGTCCGGCGGTTGACGCGGCGCGAGTTCGTCGAGCGCCGAGCCGCCGAAAATCTTGAGCGTGATCCCTTCGGCGTGGCCGATACCGGGCAGTGTGATCAGGCCGAGGCCTAGCAGCGCGGTGGCAAGGATGGGAGCGGCGGGACGTTGTTTCGGACGATGGGTCACTCTCTGCTGAAGGGGCATCTGGCTCTCCTTTACGCCAATGCCGAGGGGCAACCTCGGGACCAATATCGTTGATGGTCATATGATCTTGGTCGCCTGTTGATGTTTTTGTCAATCGGCAAGAATGCCTATTAATTCATCGATCGAACGCCCCTTTCATGTCGGCGTGGCCCGTGCGGTGTTCAATTTGCTTGGGCATTGATCTGCAAGAAGATCGGCAAACCAATGGTCGGATGCTGGCTGCTCCCGGTAACGGACAAGCCCCAATCTTCGCGATCTACTTCACGCCGATGCCGGCGGTCAGGCCGCCATCGATCTTGTAGTCCGCGCCAGTGCAGAAGCCGGCCTTCGACGAACACAGGAAAGCGATGAGTTCGGCCACTTCCTCCGGCTCGCCGATGCGCCCGATGGGGTGCGCTTCGCCGAAGCGCTTGTAGGCGGCCTCGACATCGGCATCCGTGCCGTTCTCGCCGCGGGCGGCCTTCTCCAGGATCGGGGTGCGGATCGAGCCGGGGCTGACGGAATTGACGCGGATGCCGGAGCGCGCATGGTCGAGGGCCAGGGCACGCGTCAGCGTGTGGATGGCGCCCTTGGTGGTGGCATAGGCGGCGACGTTTTGCTGGCAGGCAAAGCCCTGCACCGAAGCGACGTTGACGATGGCGCCGCCGCCCCTGCGGACCATTTCCGGAATGCCGAAATGCGCGGTCAGATAGATGGACCCGACATTGACCGACATCGCCCTGTTCCAGGTCTCGAAATAGGTGCTGGTCGCGGTTCCGTACGGATGCACCGCCGCCGAATTGACGATGATATCGAGGCCGCCGAACCGCTCCACGCCGGCCGCGACCGCGTCGCGAACCTGATCGGGCACGGAGACGTCGGCGTCTATGACCAGCGCCCCGGCTCCGGAGCTTTCCAGTTCCGCTTTCAGCGCAGCGTTGGCCGCGCGGTCGATGCCGCAGGCGACGATCGCAGCACCCCCTGCAGCGAGGCGTCTGGCGGTTGCGAGGCCAATCCCGGTCGTCCCCGTCACCAAAGCCACCTTGCCGTCGAAATCCTTCATTGGGAAAACTCCTTCATTCGCTGTCCGAAACCGTTCCTAGTTTGACACCCATTGTGGTCCAACAATAGGTTGCCGTTCTCTCGCAGAAGGAAGCGGCAATGGAACAGTGCTGGCGCTGGTATGGACCGAACGATCCGGTAACGCTCGATCATGTCAGGCAGGCCGGTGCGACCGGCGTGGTGAGCGCCTTGCACGATATCTATGACGGGCGCGCCTGGCCGCTCGAGAGCATTCTGGAGCGCAAGCGTGTCATCGAGGCCGCCGGCCTGACATGGTCGGTGGTCGAGAGCATTCCGGTCCACAATTCATTCAAGATCGGCGCGCCGGAACGCGAGCGCTATGCCGGCTATTATCGTGACTCAATTCGCGCGCTCGCCAAGGCCGGCATTGCGACGGTCTGCTACAATTTCATGCCGGTGGTCGACTGGACGCGCACGGATCTCGCCTATCGGCTGCCAACGACAGGTTATGCGTTGCGTTTCGACGCGATCGATTTCGCGGCCTACGATTTGTTTGTGCTGAAGCGCGTCAATGCCGAGGCCGGCTATACCCCCGCCCGCATTGCCGAGGCGGAAGCGCGGCTGAAGGAATTGAGCAGCGAAGCGATCGACAGGATCGAGCGCAACCTGATCGCCGGCCTGCCTGCGACCGAGCGCAGCTATGACAGGGACAGTTTTCGCGAGGCCCTGGCGGACTATGATGCGATCGGACCGAAGGAGCTGCGCGACAACCTTGCCTGGTTCCTGCGCGAGATCATTCCGGTGGCCGAAGAGGAGGGGGTGCGCATGTGCATCCATCCCGACGACCCGCCCTTCTCGCTCTATGGCCTGCCGCGCATCGTTTCGACCGCCGAGGATGCGCGTTTCATCCTCAACGCCGTCGACAGCCCCGCCAACGGCCTGACGTTCTGCACCGGCTCCTATGGCACGCGCGCCGACAACGACATCGTCGCCATGGTCAAGGAGTTCGCCGACCGCATCCATTTCGCCCATCTGCGCAACATCACCATCGAGGATGACGGCTCGTTCCACGAGGCCGAGCATCTCGAGGGCGGCACCGACATGGCGCATGTTATCCTGGCTCTGATGCAGGAAGAGGCGCGCCGCCGTCGGGAAGGCCGCGCCGACTGGCGCATTCCTATGCGGCCCGACCATGGCCATCTGCTCGCCGACGATATCGGCAAGACCAGGCTCAATCCTGGCTATTCGCTGATCGGCCGGCTGAAAGGCCTCGCCGAGCTGCGTGGCATCATGCGCGCCATCGAGCGGTTCGAGCTGGCTTGAATGCGCTCCGGCCGGTCGGCTGGCGGATTTACAGGCGATCACGCGCGGTTGCGCTTCCGCTGTGACTTATACGATGTCGCACTGGAAAGTGCGGCCTACGAGAGGCATGGCGGGTAAAGCACGTGTCGGGAAATTATTTGCCGGCAGTTCACAATATGCAGCGCTGACGTTCTTCCATTCGGGCCAGATTGGACTTCTTGTTGCTTTGATCGGCACGCCTTGCGTGTCACTTTGAGATGCATTCATTCTCGAAGCTCTTGCCGGTGGTCGCTTCTACTTCTCCTAAGCCAAGGCAGAGAAAAGAAGGAATCTGACCATGCCCAGAATTGTGCCGGTGCTCGATCTGAGCCGTCTCGAACAAGGTGCGTCCGAATATCGTACCTTTCTCCTGGACCTGCGCACGGCGGCTCGAGACGTCGGCTTCTTCTATCTCAGCGGCCACGGAATTTCGGCCTCGGAGATCGACGACGTGCTCGATGCCTCGCGCCGGTTCTTCGCGCTGCCTCAGGCCGACAAGCTGGCGATCGAAATGGTCAAATCCCAGCAGTTCCGCGGCTACACCCGCGCCGGTGGCGAACTGACCAAGGGCGCGGCCGATTGGCGTGAGCAACTCGACATCGGCGTCGAGCGCCAGCCCATAGCGCAGGGACCTGGAATTGCACCGTGGACAAGGTTGCAAGGACCCAACCAATGGCCGTCGGCATTGCCGGAGCTCAAGCCGGCACTGCTTGCATGGCAGGCCAAGGCGACCGCGGTGGCGATTCGGCTGTTGAAAGCCTTCGCGCTATCGCTCGATCAGCCCGAGGACGCCTTCGACGCGATCTACCGGGACTCGCCCAACCATCGCATGAAGATCGTCCGTTATCCCGGCCGTGACGCGACCGAAGGCGACCAGGGCGTCGGCGCGCACAAGGATGGCGGCTTCCTGACCCTGCTGCTGCAGGACGACAACAAGGGGCTGCAGGTCGAATATGACGGAAGCTGGGTGAATGTGGATCCGCTGCCTGGAACGCTGGTCGTCAACATCGGCGAACTGCTCGAACTCGCATCGAATGGATATCTGCGGGCCACCGTGCACCGCGTCGTGACGCCGCCTGCCGGCGTCGAGCGGATTTCCGTTCCCTTCTTCTTCAGCGCGCGGCTCGATGCGACGATCCCGCTTCTCGGCCTTTCCGAGGAGCTGGCGGCGCAGGCGCGCGGACCGGCAAGCGATCCCGACAACCCCTTGTTCCGCGATGTCGGCACCAATGTGCTCAAAAGCCGGCTGCGTTCCCATCCCGACGTGGCACGCCGCCACTATGCCGATCTTCTGGAGACTGGAACGGTGGGTTCGTGACGGTCACCTGGCACGAATTTTTGCCGTTTGGCATGTTTTTTGGAATGCCATTCGTCGCCAAGGCTTGGAAATAAGCTCAAAAAGGTAAATTCGTTCGGCGGTTTCCTCCCATTTCGCCGAACGGTGTTCCCCTCTGAAGGTTTTGACCTTCTTTTTGGCCGGGCCGTATTCGAGCCCGGCCATTTTTTCGTCCTGGGGTATCAGGCGCAAAACTGAAATACTGCAAAAGCCCGGCGCAGCGGAACAGAATACCTTCCCGAGTTGGGCTGACCGTCCGATCCTGAGAAGGATTCGAGCACTGGTGCTCGACTGTATCGATCGGCCGGAACATCTTTCATGACACGAAAACAACTGCGCCTCGGCGCCTTCATGCGCCCCGTCAGCCTGCACACCGGCGCCTGGCGCTATCCGGGCGCCTATCCCGACGCCAATTTCAATTTCGCGCATCTGAAGCGCTTCGCCCAGACCCTGGAAGCGGCGAAGTTCGACGCCTTCTTCATGGCCGACCATCTGGCCGTTCTGAACATGCCGATCGAGGCGTTGCGGCGCAGCCACACGGTCACCTCGTTCGAGCCGTTCACGCTGCTGTCGGCGCTCGCCGCCGTCACCGACCATATCGGGCTGGTCGCCACCGCATCGACGACGTTCGACGCGCCCTATCATGTTGCTCGCCGCTTCGCCTCGCTGGACCATATCAGCGGTGGACGCGCCGGCTGGAACATCGTCACCACGTCCAACCCTGACGCGGCGCTGAACTTCGGCCTCGACGAGCATGTCGAGCATGATGAGCGCTACCGGCGGGCGCGGGAATTCTACGATGTCGTCACCGGCCTGTGGGACAGCTTTGCCGACGATGCCTTCATCCGCGACGCCGAAAGCGGGTTCTATTTCGATCCGGCCAGGCTGCAGGTGCTCGACCACAAGGGCGAACATCTCTCGGTGCGTGGGCCGCTCAACATCGCCCGGCCAATCCAGGGTTGGCCGGTCATCGTCCAGGCCGGCGCGTCGGAGGCAGGACGCCAACTGGCGGCGGAGACAGCGGAGGTCATTTTCGCCGCCCATGCGGATCTCGCGGCGGGACAGCGTTTCTTTGCCGACGTCAAAGGCCGTGCGGAGAAACTCGGCCGCTCGCGTGACGACATCAAGATCCTGCCCGGCGCCTTTGTCGTTGTCGGCGACAGCGTCGAGGACGCACAGGCAAGGCGGGCTAAGCTCGACAGCCTCGTCTACTATGAGAGCGGCATCGCCTCGCTGTCGATCGCGATCGGACACGATGCGTCCGGTTTTGACCCCGACGCGCCCTTGCCCGAAATCCCCGAGACCAATGCGAGCAGGAGTGGCCGCGAGCGCGTCATCGAACTGGCACACGAGGAGAACCTGACCGTCAGGCAGCTTGCGCAAAGGCTGGGCGGCTATTCCGGCCTTGCTTTTGTCGGCACGCCTGAAACAATCGCCGACGAGATGGAGGAGTGGCTGGTTGCCGAGGGCTCCGACGGGTTCAACATCATGTTTCCCTACCTGCCGGCAGGGCTCGATGATTTTGCCGAGAAAGTGGTGCCGGAATTGCAACGGCGAGGCATCTTCAGGCGGCAATATGAGGGGTCGACACTGCGCGAGAATCTCGGCTTGAAGCGGCCCTCCAACCAGTTTTTCGAATAGAACGCCCTTCGCGGAGAGGTCTCCATGTCAATCCAGTCCAACACCCGCATCGTGCTCGCGGCGCGACCGCAAGGCCGGCCGAAGCCGGATGATTTTCGCATCGAGACGGTTGACCTTGACCAGCCGGGAGAGGGCGAACTGCTGTTGCAGATCCTTTATCTGTCGCTCGATCCCTATATGCGCGGTCGTATGAACGCCACCAAGTCCTATGCCAGGCCGGTCGATGTCGACGGTGTAATGGAGGGCGGCACCGTCGCGCGCGTGATGATGTCTCGCCATCCGGAATTTGCTGAAGGCGACATCGTCCTGTCCCACTCCGGATGGCAGAGTTTCGCCCTGTCCGACGGTGTCGGGCTGCGCAAGCTCGATCCCGCGGCTGCACCCATAACAACCGCGCTCGGCGTGCTCGGCATGCCGGGCTTCACGGCCTATGCCGGTCTGCTCACCATCGGGCAGCCGAAGCCTGGCGAGACGGTCGTCGTCGCGGCCGCCAGCGGTGCGGTCGGGTCGGCCGTCGGCCAGATCGCGCGCATCAAGGGGGCGCGTGCCGTCGGCATCGCCGGCGGTGCCGATAAATGTGCTTTCGTGCGAGCCGAGCTGGGCTTTGACGCGGTCGTCGATCACCGGGCCGACGATTTTGCAGAGCAGTTGAAGGCAGCTTGCCCCGGCGGCATCGACATCTATTTCGAAAATGTCGGCGGTTCTGTCTGGGACGCGGTGTTTCCGCTGCTGAACGAATTTGCGCGTGTGCCGGTCTGCGGGCTGATCGCGCAGTACAACGTCATCGCGGATGCCGGCACCGACCGGTTGCCGACATTGATGCAGCAAGTGCTGCACCGCAGCCTGACGATCAGAGGTTTCATCCAGCGCGAATTTGTCGACCAGCGCCCGGCCTTCTATCGCGAGATGGCCGACTGGATAGCGTCCGGCCGCGTCCGCTACAGGGAAGATATCGTGGATGGCATCGAAAATGCGCCTCAGGCCTTTCTCGGCCTTCTCGAAGGCAGGAATTTCGGCAAGCTGATCGTGCGTATCGCGGAATAATTGTTGCACAACGATGAGCCGGGGCTGCCGAGACAATCGCTGTCGCAGCCCGGCGCGGCGCCTTTTTTGTTCACCACATCATGAAGGAGGCGACGTCCGCATCCGAGACCTTGCCGGCATTCACGTCAGCGATTGCCTGGTCGACGATCGCGACGCCCTCGGTCATCTCGTCTTCCGTCAGCGTCAGCGGTGGCATGAACTCCAGCACATTGGCCTTCAACCCGACATAGGTGAAGGCTGCACCCAGCTCATAGCCGCGATAGATGATCTTCGCTGTGGTCGCCGCCGCAACCGGCTCACGTGTCGTGCGGTCCTTGACCAGGTCGACGCCGATGGCAAGGCCGCGCCCGCGCACGTCACCGATGATCTCATGCCTGGCGGCAAGGGCTCGCAGCGCCTCGGAAAACAGCATGCCGATCCGCGCCGAGCGCTCGACCAGGCCCTCCGTCTCGATCGTCTTCAGCACCGCGTTGCCGGCCGATGTCGCCACCGGATTGCCCGCGGTTGTCTGCAGCGCGAAGGCCGGCGCATGGTCCATGATCTCCTTGGGGCCGATCACGGCCGATAACGGCAAGCCACCGCCGATGCCTTTGCCGAAGACGACGAGGTCCGGCGTCAGTCCTTCATGCTGGAAGCAGTGCATCATGCCGCTGCGAGCGAGCCCGACCTTGACCTCGTCGACGACAATCTTGATGCCGTGCCTGCGGCAACGCTCCTGCAATGCCTTGAGAAAGCCGGGCGGCGGCACGATCAGCCCGCCATCCGACATCAACGGCTCGATGAACACCGACGCGACCTGATGCGGCGGGCAGGTGGTCTCGAACTGGTAGTCGAGCAGGGCAAGCACGTCCTCGCTGCTGAAATTCGGTCGGAACGGATCGGGATAGGGCAGCAGAAGCACGCCCGGCCGGGGCAGCGTGTGGGTCATGGCGGTATGGCCGCTGATGCCCATCGAGCCGGAGAGATTGCCGTGATAGGAACCGATGAACGAGATGAAGCGCGAGCGGCCGGTGGCTGCCTGCAGCACACGCACCGCGCAGTCATTGGCATCCGACCCGGAATGGCCGAACCAGACGCGCCGTTCGCCTTCTCCGGGCGTAATCGCCAGCAGCCGCTCCGCCAGCGATACGGCGGGCTCGTTCGGGTAGAGCAGCAGGCTGGCGCCCGCCATGTCGCGGATCGACGTCTCGACCGCTTCGACGATTGCCGGATGGCCGTAGCCGAGCACCGCCGGACCGGCCGATCCCGACAGGTCGAGCAAGGAGCTGCCGCCTTCCTCGATCAGCCGGTTGCCCCGGCCGCCGATGACGCTGAGCGGCGAGAAACGCAGCTTGCCGATCTGGGCGATGGTCGCGGCATCACGTTCGCGCAGGCTGAGATTGCTCACGACGCGGTTTCCGTCTCGAGTGCCGGCAGTGCCGCCGCCAGCCGGTCCGCCCATTCTTCGATGCCGGACCGCGTCGACAGCAAATCCTGCCGGATCTCGACGAGGACGGCGGCGATGCCGCGATCGTCGCCATGGATGGGCACGGCGTAATCGGCGTCGCGGCTGATCACATAGGGCACGTTGGCCGCGACATTCAGCTCGGCGTCGGTGCGCAGGCCCGAAAGGATCGATTCTGCGAGACCTCTCGCTTGGTCATGCAGCACGCCGGCATGCCAAGGCCTGCTGACACCGAGGAAGACCGGCGTGAAGGAATGGATCGTCACGATCCGCGTCTGCCGGCCTGCCTGTGCCCGGCGGTCGAGATACGCGGTCACCCGGTCATGAAACGGCGAAAAGATGATCTCGGCACGTCGGCTCCGCTCCGCCGAATCGATGCCGACATTGCCGGGAATGTCGGTGTCTTCCGACAGCACCGGAATGCTGCCTGGCGTGCCCAGCGGCCGGTTGAGGTCGATCAGCAGCCGCGAATAACCGCTGAGGAAGGCCGCAGCATCGAGCTTCGACGACAGCAGGCGGGTCACTTCGGCGGCGCCGATATCCCAGGCGATGTGGCGCTGCAGATGGCCGGCATCGAGGCCGAGCTGCCGATACTCGGCCGGCATGTGGTTGGACGCATGCTCACACAACAGCACGATATCGGAGCGGCCGTGCTCGTTGAGGACCTCGACGGCCTCGGGCCAATCTTTTCCGGCCTGTGCGGTCATCAATAGAGCGTCCGGTAGAGATCGCAGATGGAGGCCGGATCGAGACCGGCAAGACGCTCGGCTTCATGTCGCTTGAGGCCGACGAAGGTTTCGATGAAGACAGGCGCGAACCATCCCGTCACGGTGCCGTCGGCCAGCAACGCGTCCAGTGCCGCGGGCAGGGTTTCGGGCAGGCGCACCAGACCGAGCTTTGCCCGCTCAGCCTCGCTCATCAGTGTCGGGTCGCCGGTGACCAAAGGCGGCGACGGCAGGCCCGCCTTCAGCCCTTCCAGCCCGGCGCGGATGATCGCCGCCAGCGACAGATAGGGATTGCCGGTGGCGTCCGCCGCCCGGTACTCGATATTGTACTGCCGCGCCGGATCGCGTCCGCCGATCGTCACAGTCGGGCAGATGCGCAGCGACGCCTCGCGGTCGCGGTCGGCAAGCCAGGTATAGGACGAACTCCAGCTGTGCGGCTTCAGCCGGTAGAAGGACGACACGCTCGACGCCGTCATCGCGGTCATTCCAGGCAGATGGCGCAGCACGCCGGCACAGAAGGCGCCGGCTTTGGCGGAAAGACCTCCGGGCTGCGTTGGATCGTATGTCACCGGCTTGCCGGCCTCGTCGACAAAGCTGAAATGGATGTGGACGCCGTTGCCGACGGCAGTTGGCGCGGTTTTGGGCGCAAAGCTCGCACGCCAGCCGGCATTGCGCGCCAATTCGCGCGTGATTTCGCGGATGGCGACGGCGCGGTCCGCCGCCGTCAGCGCGTCCGCCGGCTCGTGCGTCACCTCGAGCTGCTCGTCGCCGAATTCGGCGATGACCACTTCGGGTGCAACGCCGGCCTCCTCCAGCGCCGCCATCAGGTTGGGCGCGAAGGGGTCCGTGCGGCGCAAGGCGGCGAAAGACATCGAATGCGCCGGCGCGAAGCCGCCGTCGGCGACATTGAATTCATGCTCGAAGGCGGCGATGACCGACAGGCCGGTTGCGGCTTTCAAATCGGCCAACGCCTCTTTGAGCATCGTGCGGGTGCAGCCGAGCCATGGGCTGCCATCGAGCTCGACGATGTCGCCGGCGACCATGTCGAACGGCGTCGCCGATCCGGTGCGTGTCGTGCGAAAGCGCGCCTTGAGATCGGGGATCAGCCGCAGGTCGCCCGACGAGCCCCAGGGGTTGGGATCGACGATCGAGTTGAACGGCGTCAGCGACAGATTGGCCTGCAGCCAGCCGACGCCGGTCGTGGCGGTCTTCTGCAACTTGCTTTCGGCAACGAAGCGGCCCCGCGTGACGGCGGAGAGATCCGTGGTGACGACGGCAACCAGAGGCTCGACAGTCGATGTCATGCCGGTTTTCCCAAAGCGTTGAAGCGGGCGACGACCGTGTCGGTGTCGGCCACCCAGCAGTAGCCCCCGAAGGCCTTGAGCGCGATGTCGTGGCGTTCCTGGGTGATTGTGGCGCAGGCGTCCGATACGCAAGTGACGAGGTAGCCGCGGTCGGCGCCGTCGCGCACCGTCATGTCGACGCATTGATCGGTCAGCACGCCGACCACGACGAGATAGCGAATGCCGAGGTTCTTCAGGAGATAGTCGACATTGGTCGAGTTGAAGATGCCGGACGACGTCTTCGGCAGCATGATCTCGTCGCCGACCGGCGCCAGCGATGGCACCGGCAGACCCTCGGGGAGGCTGGGCGCGACATGGATCGGCGTCAGCTTGTGGTCGAGGGAGCGGTCACGGCCGTCTTCGGTCAGGCTCTGGATGATGGTGTGCAGCACCTCGACGCCATTGGCCCGCGCAGCGGCCAGCAGGCGCTCCTGGTTGGGGATCGTCTGTGACGATGTCTGCCGGTAGAAATAATGATCCGGCCCACGCTCCGGATGCGACGGATCTGCGCCCGGCTCCAGCCAGATGCGCTGCATGTCGACGAGCAGCAGGGCCGTTTCGCCGGCACGGAAGGCTTCGTCTCGTTTGGGTAGGGCCTGGGTCATGCTTTGTCGTCCTGCTTTGCTGATTTGGGTCCCGGCGTCTTGCGGGGTCCGGGTATCTTGCGCGGGCCGTTCTCTTGCGGGTCGCTGTCGAGTGTCACGGCATTGGCATGTCGCACCCTTTCGAGCCGCTCAATGCGGGCGCGCGCGTCGTCGCCCAGCGTCGAAACGATATGGGCGACCAGCGCCTCCATCTGGGCGATCGCCGGCGCCAGCGTGTCGTAGGGCGAGGCGACTTCGAGCGGGCTGACGATGGTGACTTCGGCGAGGTCTGATATCGGCGACAGCCATTGGTCGGTGAACAGGACGATGCGCACATCGAGCGCCGCCGCTTGGCTCGCATAGGCCATGACGTCGAGCTGGTAGCGGCGGTAGTCGAACACGACGAGCACGTCGCGCCGGTCGAGGTCGGCGAGCGTGTCGAAAGTCTGTGGAGAAAGCACGCCGAGATCGCGAACCCCGGAGCGAAACTGCACGAGATAGCCGGCCAGCATGCCGGCGATGTGACGGCTGAACCGGCCGCCGACCATCACAACCTCGCCCTTGGCCTCCATCAGCAGGCGGGCCGCCCGCTCGTATGTCTGGACAGGTGTCGCGGCGGTGGCTTTCTGCAAGGCCATGGTGACGCTGTCGAGATAGGCCAGCACGGCGCTGTCGTTGGAACCGCTCTGCCGCTTGGCCTCCATCATCAGCAGCGGCGAGTGCAGTCTTGCCTCGACTTCGGCCAGAAGCTTCGCCTGGAAATCCGGAAACCCTTCATAGCCGAGCTTGACGACCAGTCTCACCACGGTCGGATCGCTGACGCCAGCGCGCCGGGCGAGCGATGAGGCGGTGCCGAGGCCGGAGGTCGGATAGTCCGTCAACAGCAGTCGGACGATCTTTTCTTCCGACGGAGTCAGCGCAAGATCCCCGCGCATCAGAACATCGCGTATAGCCATGGGCCTCCCCGAAATCCGTGTTCTCTTGTTTTGTCGAGTTTATTACAGAGATTTAAATATTGGTCAACAATGAAGAGATGTTGACATTGCGTGATCGCTGGCCCTACCTTGTCGGAAAGCAGCCAAGAGACTGTGGGGAACAGCCATGCGAAACGGAAGCGACGTCATCGTCGTCGGTGCCGGCATTGTCGGATCGAGCGCCGCCTATCATCTGGCCAAGGCCGGTGTGAAGGTCACATTGGTCGAGCAGACCCATCCCGCCGGCGGCCCGTCGGGCAAATCGTCGGCGCTGCTGCACGCCTTCTACCTGATGCCGGAATTGTCGCAGCTTTCCATACGTGGCCGCGAGATCCTGGTGTCGCTGCCGGAAATCGCGGGCGAAGGCTCTTTCGTCACCGAAATCGGCATGATGTGGGTCTGCGGCAACGACAACAAGGTGAGTTGGACGGCGGCGGCCGAACGCATCCGCGGCGAGGGCGCGCGCATCGAGACATTGTCGCCGCAGGCCTTTGCCGACGCGGCACCCGGCTTTGCCCTGGACAATGTCGCAATGGCGCTGTGGGAGCCGGAATATGGCTACGCCGATGCCTTCGGCGCCACCAACGCCATCGCCCGTGCCGCCCGCGCCAACGGTGCCAGGATCATGCAGAACACGCTGGTCGAGAGCCTTCAACGGCAGGGCGACCGCATCACCGGCGTCACCTTGACCGATGGAACGGTGCTGGAAGCCGGTACCGTCGTCCTGGCCGCCGGGCCGTGGACGCGCCGCCTGCTGGCGACGGTCGGCCTCGATCTGCCGCTGCATGTCGAGCGCCATCCGATGGCCGTCCTCGACGCAGCCGGCAAGGCAAGGCAGGTCATGCCTTTCGCCTGGTGCGACGACATTTCCTGCAACTATGCACGGCCTGACAATGACGGCGTCATCCTGGCCGGCACCTGGGCTGGTGGCGGCACCGGCCTGCGCCACGAACATGCGGGCCGCCCGCGTTTGGTCGAAAATCCTGATGATTACATGGAAGGTGTCGAGGAGCAGGAATCGGTCGAGATTCTGGAGACCTTCGCTGGCAGAGTCCCTGCCATGGCCGAGCTTGGCATCCGGCCCGGCTATGCCGGACTCTACGACATGAGCCCCGACGATCTGCCGGTCATCGGCGCCATGCCTGACGTCGAAGGGCTGGTCGTTTCGGCGGGATCCTCCGGCCACGGCTTCAAGACCGGGCCGGCAGTCGGCGAGGCGGTGGCCAGGCTGGTCACCGAAGGCGCGCAACCGATCCTGGCGCCGTTTTCACCCGATCGCTTCAGGGCCGCGTAATGGCGTCGGTGACGATGAGCGAGAGCAAGCCCAGTGGCTTCATGCCGGCCGCGTTCCGCAACGCCACCGCCGATGCCCTGTGCATGGTGGCGGTGTTGCTGCTGGTCGCGCTTGCCGCCTTCATCTTCGGCGGCGCCGCCATGCAACGCGTCGTCACCTATGCCGCGATCATGCTGACGGCGGTGCTTGGCCTGCAGATATTCTCCGGCAACAGCGGCATCGTCTCGTTCGGCCAGGCCGCCTTTGTCGGCCTCGGCGCCTACGCCACCGGCATTCTCACCATGCCGACTGCACTGCAGCGAACGGCGCTGCGCGACCTGCCGCAATTCCTCGCCGGCCATCAACTCTCCTTCTTCGCGGCGCTGGCCGTCGTCCTGGCTCTCGCGGTCATCGTCGGCCTGTTGACCGGCACGCCGCTGCTCAGGCTTTCCGGATCGAGCGCTTCGATCGCAACGCTTGCCATGCTGATCATCGTTTACACGCTGCTGGTGGCCGGGCGCGAGATCACGCGCGGCAGTCAGCCATTCTATGGCGTGCCGCGCGAGGTCGGGCTGTGGACGGCCGCCGCGATCGCTTCGGTGGCGCTGGTGGCGGCGAGGCTGTTTCGCGAAACCTCCTTCGGCCTTGCCAGCCGAGCCGCCGCCAATGACGAGCGCGGTGCCGCCGCGGTCGGGGTCGACCAGCGCACGGCGCGGCTGGCCGCTTGGGTGGCTGGTGTCGTCGCTGCCATGGCCGCCGGCGCCATGATGGCGCAGTTTCTGGGTGCGTTCTCGCCGCGCGATTTCTATTTCGACCTAGGCTTCACCATGCTTGCCATGCTGATCGTCGGCGGCATGACCTCGTCGCTCGGCGCTTTCGCCGGCGTCACCGTCACCATCGTTTTGGTCGAAGTGGTGCGCCGCTTCGAAGGCGGCGGCGAGGTGCTCGGCCTGCATCTGCCCGTCCTGTTTGGCCTGACCCAGGGCGTGCTGGCCATCGCCATGATCCTGGTTATCTGGCGGCGCCCGACCGGTCTGTTCGGCGAACGCGAACTGAACCTGCTGCGCCGACCCGGACGCCAGGCCGTGATGGCTTCAACGGCGCCACCGCGGCATGTCGAGAGTGACCGGCTCACCGCCGACCATCTGTCGCGTCGCTATGCCGGCGTCGTCGCCGTCGACGACGTCAGCCTGAATTTCCAGACCGACAGCATCACCGGCATCATCGGCCCCAATGGCGCCGGCAAGACGACGCTGCTCAACATGCTGGCCGGTGATATCAAGCCAAGTGCCGGCACCGTGTCGGTGGGTGGCGCGGTGCGGCAGGCTTCGGCCTTCCGCTTCGCCCGCTCCGGCGTTGCCCGCACCTTCCAGAACATCCGCGTCTTCCCGCACATGACCGTGCTCGAAAATGTCGTCGTCGCCGCACGCCAGGTGGAACCTGATCTTGGCCATGCCGAGGCGGCGGCCATGGGCGAGCTCGCACGCATGGGGCTGGAGAAATTCGCCGATCAGCCGGCCGCCAGGCTTGCTTATGGCCAGCGCCGCCGGCTCGAAGTGGCGCGCGCTTTGGCGTTGAAGCCGCGCTTCCTGCTGCTCGACGAGCCGGCCGCCGGCATGAACGCCGTCGAGACCGCCGAACTGGTTTCGATCCTCTCGACAGTCCGCACCGAGCGCCGCATCGGCGTCGTCCTGATCGAACACGACATGCGGCTGGTGATGAACCTGTGCGAGCGCATCGTCGTCATCGATCATGGCCGCGTCATCGCCGACGGCACGCCGGGCGATGTCCAGAAGAACCCCGCCGTGATCGCAGCCTATCTCGGCAGCCGCACGTCGCGCGCCAAGACCGCAACGCCTGAAAACCAGACCGCATGACCCGCAACGACAGCCAACCATAAGAAATCCAGAAGGAGAACCGACATGCCAAGCCTCTATCGCCTCCATCGCGCCGCCCTGTGCGCGGCCGTGTTCGGCATCGCCGCCATTTCGACGGCCAGCGCCGAGGAGATCATCATCGGTGCCGCGACCGCGCAGACCGGTGGCCTCGCTCCCTACGACCAGCCGGCACTTGCCGGCTTGCGCATGTCGCTCGACGAGCTCAACGCCAAGGGTGGCCTCGCTGGCAAATACACCGTCAAGCTGCTGATCAAGGACACCCGCTCCGACACCGCGCAGACCGCAACCGTCGCCCAGGAGTTGATCGACGCCGGCGCCAAGATCATGATCACGCCGTGCGATGCCGATCCCTCGATTTCCGCCGGCCAGCTGACCCAGCCGCTTGGTATTCCGACCCTGACGCTGTGCGGCTCCGCCCCCGTGCTCACCGGCGCGGTCGGCGACGTCATGTTCGGCACCTATCCGGCCGACAATGTGCAGTCGACGGCGGTCGCCGACTTCGCCGTCTCGGAAGGCAAGAAGAAGGTGTTCCTGCTGACTTCGCCGGACTCCACCTACACCGCCAATCTGCCGGAATATTTCGGCAAGGTGTTCGAGAAGAAGGGCGGCGCCATTGTCGGCCGCGGCACCTTCAGCATGGGCCAGCCCGACTTTTCCGCCGAGATCACCAACATCAAGGGCCTGGCCGACAAGCCCGACCTGATCATGACGGCGGCCTACGAGCCGGATTTCCCGGCCTTCATCCAGCAATTGCGCGGCGCCGGCGTCACCATCCCGGTCTATGGCGCCGATGCCATCGGCACGCCGACCATCAAGGCGCTCGGCAAATTGGTCGATGGCGTCGTCTATACCGCGGCCGGCTATGCCGAGCCGGGCAGCAAGCTCGAGGCCTTCAACGCAGCCTTCACCAAATATGCCGGCCACGCACCGGAATCGACCTATGAAGTCAATGGCTACGAGATCGGCCTGATCCTCGACCAGGCGGTCAAGACGGCGGGCTCCGACGACCCTAAGGCGATCCGCGACGCCATCGCCGGCCTCAAGGATTTCGAAGGCATCACCGGCAAGATCACCTATGCCGGCACGGACCGCATGCCGCTGCGGCCGGTGGCGCTGATGCGCTACGAGGGCGGCGAGGGCAAGCATGTCCAGACCCTGAGCCCCGACGCTGCCGACGTTCCCGCGCCGTGATGTCATGCTGAG